>DAOUVM010000118.1 GCA_030667645.1 Ardenticatenales bacterium
AAACTGACATTGATCTCGGCTCCGGCCGGGTTCGGCAAGACCACGCTGTTGAGCGAATGGGCCGCTGGCTGTGGGACGCGTACGCGCGTCGCCTGGGTCTCGCTTGACCAAGGCGATAACGACCCCTCCCGTTTCTGGGCATACGTCGTCGCTGCATTGCAGAGCGTCTGTGCAGATTTCGGGGAAGGCATCCACGTTTCGCAGTCCCGGCCGCCCCCAATCGAGACGGTTCTTCCCATATTGATCAACGAGATGGCAGAGATATCGGGGCGATACGCCCTGGTACTTGATGACTTTCACATGATTACAGCGCCGCATATCCATGATGGATTTTCCTTCTTGCTTGACAACTTGCCGCCATCATTGCTCGTGTTTGTCTCCACCCGGGCCGACCCACCCTGGCCACTGGCGCGCTTTAGAGCGCGAGGCGAGATGACGGAGCTGCGCGCCGATGACCTGCGCTTTTCCCACCAAGAGGCCGCAACCTTTCTGAACGGCGTGATGGGGCTGCATCTATCGCCGGAGAACGTAGCTGAGCTGGAAGCTCGCACCGAGGGCTGGGTCGCCGGTTTGCAGATGGCAGCCCTTTCCATGCAGGGACGAAAAGATATCGCCACCTTTATCAAGGCTTTTGGCGGCAGCCACCGGTTCATTCTGGACTACCTGGTGGAGGAGGTCCTCGATCGGCAATCCAGTGACATCCAGGAATTCCTGCTAAAGACCTCGATCCTTGAGCGGATGACCGCCTCCCTGTGCGATGCTGTCACCGACCGCGATGACGGACAAGCAATCCTGCCCCGTCTAGACCAGGCGAACCTGTTCATCGTTCCACTGGATGACGAGCGGCGCTGGTATCGCTATCATCACCTGTTTGCCGATTTGCTGCGCAGTCGTCTTGAGCAGACCCGGCCTGAGCAGCTTCCCGCTCTGCACCGCCAGGCAAGCAGGTGGTACGAACAGAATGGGCTGATCTACGATGCAGTGACCCATGCGTTGGCGGCTGGGGATGCTGAACGGGTGGGACGCCTGATCTCAGGAAACGCCCTCACCATGATCTACCACGGCCAGTTAACCACCTTGCTTGGACGCCTGGAGGCACTGCCCGACGAGATAGTGCGTTCGCGGCCGTGGCTGTGTGTCGCCTATGCCTGGGCACTGGCATATGCCGGTCAGTTGGATGCTGTCAAACCGGTCCTGCAAGCCGCCGAGATGGCATTGGCCGGTCTTGAAGCGACTGGCGAAATTCGGCACGCTACCGGCCATGTCGCCGCCATCCGTGCCTACTCTGCAGACCTCAGAGGAGAATACTCCCACGCCGCAGAACTCGCTCGTGAGGCCCTGGAACGCTTGGCCGAGGAGGACCTGATGATACGCGGCTTTACCTTGTCGTTACTGGGCACCGCGTTGCGAGATAGCGGCGATCTCGTGGGGGCGACTCTGGCATCTACCGAGGCTGTTGCCGCCAGCCAGGCGGCCGGCGATGTCCGCGTCGCCGTGACTGCTCTCTGCGAACTGGCCATCTTGCTGATCTGGCAAGGACAGCTTTGCAGAGCGGCCACATATTCCCGGGATGCGCTGCAACTCGCCGACGACTTTGCCGGACAGAGTGGGCAGCAGTTGCCTGCCACAGGGCTCGCCTATGCACGGCTGAGCAGTGTGCTGCGCGAGTGGAACGACCTGGAGGCTGCAACGCACTATGCGAGAAAAGCCGTCGAATTGTGCGAGCAGTGGGGCCAGGCAGACATCTCGATAATCGGCCATTTCTGTCTTGCAAGAGCACTGCAGGCAACCGGGGATTCGACCGGTGCGCTCAACGCAATCCAGAGGACCAGGCAGATTGCGAGCGCTGTATCACCCTACTATGGAGCCATGGCAGCAGTCTGGGAGGCGCAACTACGATTGGCGCAGGGAGACGCAGCGGCGGCCCGTTGGGCGCGGGAGAGCGGCCTGAGCGTTGATGATGAGGTTGACCTTGATGTAGAGAGTGCGTACCGTACCATCGCCCGGATCCACATCGCTCAAGGAGAGTTCGATCCGGCCCTGAGGTTGCTTGCGCGACTGTTGAAAGCATCAGAGACGGCAGGAGCCATGGGTTATGCGATCGAAATCCAGGTCCTGCAGGCGATGGCCCACCATGCCCGGGGAGAGGGCGACAAGGCTTTGCCCATTCTGGAACGGGCCCTTTCCCTCGCCGAACCGGAAGGTTATGTGCGCACCTTTATAGATGAAGGCGAACCGATGGCCCAACTGTTGCGGCAGGCGGCCGCCCGGGGGATAGCGGTGGGCTATGTCGGCAAGTTACTGGCAGCATTGGAACAGGAGACAAAGGACGGGCGCCGACTGGAGAGAGCATCTTCTACGTCAATGGTCGAACCGCTAAGCGAACGTGAGCTCCAGGTCTTGAGGCTCTTGACCACCCACTTGCCGAGCACTGACATCGCCAGGGAGCTTACTATTTCCCATAACACAATCCGCACACACATCAAGAGCATCTACAGCAAGCTGAATGTTCACAGCCGAAAGGACGCAGTTCACAGAGCGGAGAAGCTCGACTTGTTGTAGCCGGCCGACAAAGACGCCACCTTGGCAGCCTCCCCCAACCAGGCGGAGGCCGTTTTTCTTGCACCTCTGAGCGAGTCCGCGAAATCACCTCCATCAATCACCCACCCTGGGTGATGACAACTCACCCGGTCTGCCGCTATTCTATATGCGCAGTGTATGGGTAGCAGACCTAACTTGAGCGCTGACAATGCAGAGAGCAGGAAAGATGATTACCGTCGCCGGGCTCTTGGCGATCAGCCGGGCGCTGATCAAGTGGCATCCGGGCTACTGCGGGTCCGGCGCCTTGACCGTTCTGCCTCGGTGGGCCATCGTCGTCCTGGGCACGTTGCCGGGCGGGCAATTGTTGTATGCTCTTCATGGCTGGGCCATCCGCCGTGGCTTTGCTGTGGGACACAGGCGGGGCCAGTGATGGCACACTAGCGGTCTCCTCCCCACCCTGGCGTCGCCTGTGGCTCTGGCTCCTGGTGAGCTTGGTGGCTCTGGTTGCGGGGACAGGATTGGGGGTTGCTGCCTCGTACTGGTTGCAGGTATGAGAAGAGGAGACCAGACGATGAGAAGGAGTCCATGACACAACCGCGTGAATCCGGCACAGTCTATCAGATTCGGGTAAAAGGACGCCTCGACAAGCGATGGTCCGACTGGTTCAACGGTTTCGTTATCACCTATCCGGCCGAAGATGAGACTCTTCTTCGCGGCCGGGTAGCTGACCAAGCTGCTCTGCATGGCCTGCTGGCCAAGATCCGGGATCTGGGCTTGTCGTTGTTGTCGATTGACCGGGTTGAGAGACAAGAGTAACCACAGCAGCGATTGGAACTCGAGTTAGTGTCAGTGGCGCCTTGCAGGCGGTGAACAGAATGACTGCGAGCACAAGCAACGAAATGACCCGTCAATTGGAGATGAGAGGAAAAGAAAGCGTGGATACTCGGAACACCAACCCTAGCGCCTGGTGTTACGGTCTGCGCCCTCGTGCTGCTGCTGGGCTGCGCGGTGGCGGCCGCGGTTGTATACCTCGGAGCGAGGCATCTACCAACCTCGATAGCCGAAGCATACGACTTGGACCGGCTGACACAGATCATCATTCCCGGTTCGGCGGATCTCACGCTTTCGAGGACCGGGGCCTAGGCAGTTTACTATGAACGCCGCAGCGTTGTGGATGGAGTGCAGTATCTTGGCAGCGAGATGCCCCCCGGCCTTGGAATGCTCGTTAGTTTTGCAGGATACAGGCAAGGAAATCCCGCTTGTCCCTGACTATGTTGAGACGAACAAGTACTCCACCAAAGGGAGGAACCGGGAGGGGGTGCTGCTCATGAGCACCACCGTTGATGAGCCAGGCAACCATACATTCTCCTGCCGGTATCCGGATGGAGAAGCGCAGCCGGAAATCGTCCTGGCCTTTGAACAGCGCCTCTTTTGGGAGTTCATGGCTGTGATCATAAGAACGGCCGGTACGATAATCAGCGGCCCGGCAGTACTTGGCGCTGCGGGTGCAGTCGCGATTGTCACCACCGTCGTTACTGCTATCAAGAGAAGAGCGAGATGATCAAGATCGTCAAAGCCACCATCAAAGACGCCGAAGAATTGACCGAGATTCAGACGCGCGCTTTTGAGGATGACAACAAGCTGAAACCGGCCGGCTGCAGCATGGAAGGGCCTCCCGGGTACGACTCGGTGGATTGGAATGCCGAGTGGATGGAAAAGACGCCCTACTATAAGATCCTGGTCAACGATCAGGTTGCCGGCGGGATCATCATCTTTGAGCTGGGAGAAAGGCATATCGAGTTGGGCCGGATATGGATCGATCCCAATCTTCAGAACCGGGGCATAGGCCAGCAGGCGGTAGAGCTAATGTTTGGAGCCTTTCCAGAGGCCGAGAAATGGATCGTGGGAACGCCCAGCTTTGCTATTCGCAATCAGCATTTCTACGAAAAGATGGGGTTTGTAAGGATCAGAGAAACAGAGGTTGACCCGGACCTGGGTTGGTCTGGAATTGAATATGAGAGGAACTGCGCCGAAAGCCAGCGCTAGAGCTAGATGGCCCGATCGGCATCTCTACAATCTCGTTCACCGAATCAGAGAGTGACTAATGAAGAGCTTGACAGTAGCGGCCGCATCGACGAGGAATATTATTGGACAGGCAGATCAAAGCATAGAGATCATGAAGCGATGGGTCGGAGCGGCAAAAGAGAAATGCGCCGAGCTGATCCTTTTTCCTGAACTGAACGTCACCGGATATATCCCTGCTGCTGTGGCTAATGAGATTGCCGAGACCATTCCCGGACCTTCCACAGAAAAGATCGTCACGATCGCCCAGGAGGCGGACATCATCATCGGGTACGGCATCATCGAAAGAGAACGGCACGATCTGTTCTGCACTCATGTTCTGGTAGACAAGCAGGGCGTCATTGGCAAGCAACGAAAGATCCACGTTCCGACTCACGAACAACCCTTCTGGAAAGCAGGAGATGCAATCACGGTCTTGAACATTGGGAAAGCAAAGGTTGGTATAGCGATTTGTCGTGATGCGTTTTTTGATGAAATGACGCGGACGCTTTACTTTAAAGGTGCAGAAATCGTCTTGATGCCATTTGGCTACTATAATGTTCCGCGAAGCCGGTATCTGGCGGAAACCATTCATGGCATGTCGCTCATCAAGGCAAGCTGGACGAATGGCTACTATACGGTGGTGTGCAATAGTGCAAAAGGGCGAGAGCCAAGCGAATGGGAGCCAAGAGGGCGAAGGTTTCCGGGTTGGGCCGGCGTCATTAGTCCATGGGGGAGAGTTGTCGCTTTCATCGATGATGAGGGCAATGACGAATCGATGGTGATCGAAGAACTGGGACCCGAAGAACTTGAGGATCGGAGGAATCATCCCAACTTTTTGGCAAAAGAGCTTTGCGTTGATCTATACGAATTCGGAGAATGAGTTCATAATCATGGTGCCAATTGCTCGATTGCAGGCATATCTTCGTCATAGCGCTCAGCAGCAGTATGAAAATTTCTCTGTGCCATTCTTTACCCTTTTCTTCCATCCCACTGACGCTCTTGCCTATTTTAACTATGGCATTCCGGATGAGCCATGTTCTGGCGATCTAGGAGCTTCATTGTCGGTGTTGAGAGACGAGTTTGCAGGGCGAGGTCGGCATCCCCGCATCGAGTTCATTCAGGAATTCGCTCCTCAGCTTGCTTTTGCGCTTCGTGCGGCCGGTTTTGTCGAGGAAGCTCGTCAGCAATTGATGGTCTGTACAGCCGAAACATATCGACCTGCGCCGAAAGTATTGGGGCTGACGATCACCGAGTTGACCAGTGCGTCTGCAGCGAGTGAGGTACAAGACTATCTCAACATCCAGCATCGGGGGTTTGATGCTCGCAGCACAAGAGTCGCAACGGAGGGCGATGCAGAGCAGTTTCATCGGATGATAGAGGGAGGAAGAGCATTTGTGGGATGGTTGAAAGGGCAGCCGGTTGGAGTGGGAATGTACACGGCTCCGTTTGATGGAGTGACAGAGGTTGCGGGGCTGGCGACGCTTGAGCCGTTTCGGAAAAGAGGGATAGCGACAGGACTGACAGCACTGGCTGTACAGAGAGCAATGGCACAAGGGGCAAAAGCGGTATGCCTCACAGCGGCCGACGAACGAGTGGGTCGAGTGTATGAGCGAGTTGGTTTCGTCGGATATGCGACTATTCTTGCTTACCTTGATTCTCCGTCAGCCTGACAACCTGTTGGGCCGCCTTTGTGATCAAGGAGTTGCCTGTGAGAAGAATGAAAGAAGAAATCCAAGAAATCGTCGACCGGGAAACGCGAGCGTGGGACACGCAAGACGTCGAGTTACTGCTATCCATATTTCATCCTGACATGGTCTGGCCCTGGCCGCCAGCCAATGATGACCATGATCCAATGAATTGGGTAATGGTACTGGGCAAGTTTGATCACCAACGTTGGAGGCGAATCTATCAGCAGTTCTTCCAGGAGCACAAACTTGTTCATAATAAAAGGGAAACGAAAAAGATCAACATCTCCAAGGAAGAGAATGGCGCCTTGGCCGTGGTCGATATCGATACGCTCTGGGTAGATGCAAAGGGGCATGAGAATCACTGGCTGGGCCGAGTTTGCAAGGTGTATGCGCAGGTGGGCAAGCAATGGAAGATGACGATGCATACCGGGGCATTGAGGTATTAGGTCATGACAGCCGATATGATGAAACCGAAAAGACTGCGACCTGGCGACAAGGTGGCCACGGTCTCCTTGTCTTGGGGTGGCCCTGGAGTGTTCCCCTATCGTTACCAAGCGGGTAAACGGCAACTACAGGATGAATTCGGGGTGACCGTAGTTGAAATGCCACACACTTTGAATGATGCATCCTGGCTATATCACAATCCCCAGGCAAGAGCTGACGATCTAATGCAGGCGTTCGCTGACTCGTCCATCAAAGCCATCATTTCTACCATTGGAGGCGACGACTCGATCCGAATCTTGCCTTTCTTGGACCCGGATGTCATATATTCAAACCCCAAGATCTTTATGGGATATTCTGACACAACCGTCACACATCTGGCATGTCTCAAAGCAGGGTTGGTCTCGTTTTACGGACCGTCCATCATGGCCGGGTTTGCCGAGAATGGCGGCACGTTCTCCTATATGGCCGATTCGGTGCACAAGACGGTGTTCTCATCAGCACCCATTGGAAACATTGCTCCCAATACTGAGGGCTGGACCGTCGAGTTTCTTGACTGGGCCGAGCCTGAGAATCAAACACGCAGGCGCAAGCTCACTCTCTCCACAGGATGGAAATTCCTTCAAG
>DAOUVM010000012.1 GCA_030667645.1 Ardenticatenales bacterium
CCTGCAGCAGGAGCTGGCGATCATCACGGGCTCTGTGGAAGCGATGGTAGTGGACGTACAGTGTATCATGCAGTCGTTGGGTGAGCTGACGCAGGACTATCACACCGAACTGATCACCACCTCCCCCAAGGCCAAGATTCCCGGTGCCGTCCACATCGAGTTCTCTGAGCACGAGGCGCTGAGCACGGCCAAGGAGATCGTGCGGCGGGCGATCGACAATTACCCCGATCGCGGCAAGATGGCCATCCCGGCCGTCAAGGAGGGGCTGGTCGCGGGCTTTTCGCACGAGTACCTGAACTACATGCAGGGTGGTGAGCTTCGTGGATCCTTCCGACCGCTCAACGATGCGATTGCAGCGGGGCGGATTCGGGGGGCGGCCGGGGTTGTGGGCTGCAACAATGCCCAAGTCACGCATGATGACGCTATCAGCAATATCATACGCGAGTTGATTGCGAACGATGTGCTGGTGGTTGTCACCGGCTGCGCGGCTCATGCGGCCGCCAAGTACGGCTATCTCTCGCCCGAGATGATGGAAAAGGCGGGCTCCGGCCTCAAGGAAGTCTGTGAGACCATTGGCATTCCGCCGGTGATCCACCTGGGCTCCTGCGTGGACAATAGTCGTATCCTTACAGTGCTGACGCAAATGGCCACCGAGGGCGGCTTGGGCGACGATATTGATGACCTGCCGGGCGTCGGCATCTGCCCAGAGTGGATGTCCGAAAAGGCGATCTCCATTGGAACCTACTGCGTCGCCAGCGGCGTATACGTTCTCTTTGGGGTGGGATCGCCCGTGTCCGGCAGTGAGCAAGTGACCGAACTGATTAGCGCCGGCTGGGAGTCCAAGGTTGGCGGAAAACTCGAGTTCTATGAGGACTGGCGGGACATTGTAGCCAAGAGCCTAGAGCACATCGATAAAAAGCGAGCAGCCCTCAAGCTTGCCGAGTACAAGCCAGACAGATTTGGCGTCAGCGGGGATTGGCGGATAGGCGAACTGGAGGCGCTCCCACTTGAGGAGAAGATAGGCGCAGTTTATGGGTTGCCCGTAGAGTAGCGGCGCCATAGGCCAGCAGAGGAGTGAACTATGAGTAAATACATTGCAACCCGCGCGCTCAGGGGCGCGACCGGTCTCGTCCGTGAAGCGGATGAGATGCTCACCAAAGCTATTGCGGAAAAGGGGCCGGAAACCCCGGTGGTGTTCCCAAACACCGCCTACTTTCTGCCCACCATTCTGGGACTGACGGGGAGAGAAATCGAGACCCTGGGCGACCTGGTTCCCTTGCTTGAGCGGGCCAAGTCGTTGCTGCATCCGGTTCCCCCGGCCTCCCTCTGGAAACCGTACCTGGGCGAGACGCTGGATGCCGGAGTGGCAACCCTGCTGGCAGCCGAGGCGATTGAGGGTGTGCGCTTTGTCAACGGCGTCCAGCCGGAACTCTTTCCCGGCTTTGAGATGGGTGGCGCCACCGAGTACCCTCATCTTGAGGAGGGGCATCTCAACGGCCCTATCGACGATATACAGCTCCGTAGCTGGGGCATCCAATTGGTGGATGGCCGGATGCCCGGCTTTGCCGCCATCGTCGGCTGTGCCAAGAACAACAAAGTAGCGGTTCAGATCGTTCGCGAGCTCCAGCAACGCAGCATTCTCATCTTCCTCGCCGGCAATGTCAACGGCCGGAGCATTATTCACCAGTTGCAGGAAGAGGGAGTGGAGATGGGGTACGATACCTACATCGTCCCCTTTGGCACTGACACCCTCTCTGCGATCTATGCGATTGGGTTTGCCACGCGCGCGGCCCTCACCTTTGGCGGCATGAAGGGCGGGCAGCCGCGCAACATCTTTCTCTACAACAAGTTCCGCGTCTTTGCCTTTGTGCTAGCGTTGGGTGAAGTCGACGACCTAAAGTACGCGGCCGCGGCCGGTGCAATCAGCTATGGCTTTCCGGTCATTGCCGACACTGTCATTCCGGAGATCCTGCCCACCGGCGTCACCAGGTATGAGCATGTCATCTCGATGCCTTTTGACGAGATTGAGGCCGACGACGATCTGGACCGGGCGAGGAAGTTGGTGCAAAAGGCCATTGAGGTGCGTGGCCTCAAGCTGCAAATCACTGAAGTGCCTGTCCCGGTTCCCTATGGGTCGGCTTTTGAAGGTGAGGTGGTGCGCAAGAACGACATGCGCATTGAGTTCGGCGGCAAGTACAGTCGAGCCTTTGAGTACCTCTATATGACCGAAATGGACAAGGTCGAAGACGGCAAGATCGAAATCGTCGGGGCTGGCTTTGACGATGTTCCCGATAAAGGGGCGATGGATCTGGGTATCGTCATTCGCGTGGCCGGTCGAAAGATGCAGATGGATTTCGAGCCGGTGCTTGAGCGACAGGTACACTACTTTATCAATGGCGCCTCTGGCATTCAGCATATCGGCCAGCGCGACATTACCTGGATCCGCATCAGCAAGAACGCGGTCGAAAAAGGCTTTGACCTCAATCACTTTGGCGAGATCCTCATTGCCCGCTTTCATGCCGATTTTGGCGCCATCGTGGATAAGATAGAGGTCACCATCTATACTGAACCCAAGCTGGTGGAAGAGTGGCTGGCCACCGCTCGCAAAGCGTACGATTATCGCAACCGCCGCTTGGCCGATCTCACCGATGAGGCGGTGGATGATTTCTACTCCTGCACCCTGTGCCAGTCCTTTGCTCCCGACCACGTCTGCGTGGTGACCCCCCAACGCCTGGGCCTGTGCGGCGCATACAACTGGTTGGACTGCAAGGCCAGTTTCCAGATCAACCCCACCGGCCCCAACCAACCCATCCCCAAGGGAACGTGTATTGATCCGGTGAAGGGGTACTGGACGGGTTCCACCGAATTCACCCGCAAGGCCAGCCACGGGACGGTGGAGGACGTGACCATGTACTCCATCATGGAGAATCCGATGACTGCCTGTGGCTGCTTTGAGTGCATTGTCATGCTCATCCCCGAGGCCAATGGCGTGATGGTCGTTTCCCGCGAAGACGTCAGCATGACGCCGGCCGGGATGACATTTAGCACTCTGGCGGGCATGGCCGGTGGCGGTCTGCAGACGCCGGGTGTGATGGGTATCGGCAAGTATTATCTTACCAGTCCCAAGTTCATCTCGGCCGATGGAGGCTTTAAGCGGATTGTCTGGATGTCCAGTTTCCTCAAAGAGTCCATGGCCGAGGAGTTCAAGGCGGTGGCGGAGCGAGAGGGAGTTCCCGATCTCTTGGATCGGATAGCGGACGAGACCGATTGCACTGAGGTTGACGGCCTGCTAGAGTTCCTGGCTGAGAAGGAGCACCCGGCCATGACGATGGACGTGATGTTCTAGGCCTGGGTGTTTGAGATTGGGTGTTGGGCGTCATACGCCTGACCTCCCTGCTCGGAGACCGGACTAGCACTCTGCCAAACGTCAATTGATTGCCAAGACATCCGATTTCATCTGGAAATCGGATGTCTTGGGTTCATCAGGTGACGACTGAGGGATCGCCAAGGCGGCGCACGCAGCAAGAATTCATGCCGGCCAACTAGCTCCCTGATTCTGCAGGGAGTGTTTTCTGTGAGTGATGGTAGATATCGAAAAATGGAGGAATTGGATGCCAGTTAAGATCCCAATGGAGAAATGGGCAGGGTCGGTTCGCACAGTGACCCTAGGCGCCACAGCCGCAGATGGCGGAACGCGTCAGCATACGGTGACAGTCGGTGGGGAAACGACGTTGCCATTCTTGCATTTTGAGGGAGAAATCCCCAACCGACCGGTAGTGGCGACGGAGATCCAGGACCGGAGACCCGATGGTTGGTCGGAGTTGCTGATGGAGGCCTGGGGCGATCGAATGAATGACCCAGGCGACTGGGCAAAAGCGGCCGAGGAGGCGGGCGCCGACTTGATCGCGCTGACCTTTGGCCTGACGGGACTGGATGGGCAGCCCACATCCGCCGAGAGCGCCAGATTGGCCGTGCGGAAGGTGTTGGACGCCACCGGTCTGCCGGTCATGGTCTCGGGGCCAGGCCAGGCCGAAGTTGACAACGAGCTGCTGGTTGCCGTGGCCGAGGAAGGAGCCGGTGAACGGCTGGTGCTGGGTTATTGTGAAGATCGCAACTACCGTACCATCGTGGCTGCGGCCTTGGGGCACGGCCACCTGGTCCACGCACGCACCGCCATGGACGTTAATCTGGCCAAGCAGCTCAACATCCTCATCAACGATATGCAGCTACCGCTGGACCGCATCATCATGGACCCCACCACCGGAGCGTTGGGTTATGGAATTGAGTATGGCTATTCGGTGATGGAGCGCCTTCGCCTTGCGGCTCTGCAGGGAGATAGCATGACCCAGCTTCCGATGCTGGTGACCGTCGGCGAGGAGACCTGGAAGGCCAAAGAGTCCAAGGTGGGGCAGGGTGTGCCAGAGACCTGGGGCGTCTGGGAAGAACGAGCCATCAACTGGGAAGCGGTCACTGCATCCTCGCTCATCCAATCGGGGGCCGACATTGTGGTGGTGCGTCACCCGGAGAGCGTCAAGCGGGTGCACGCGGTGATTGACTCGATGATGACCGCGAACGACAGAGGGGGATCATAGTGGTTTCTTGGCTGGTGGTTGATCAGCCGAGAATCGTTGAGGTGCAGTTGAGCAAGAACGGATGGCATTACTTTTTGCGCAGAGCCCTATCACGAGGGCTCTGTGTGGATGGTTACCAGAAAAGGGAACACCCAGCGGTTTGAGTCCTAGGGGCCTGCACCAGTTGCCCCATCGCCCCAGCTATCCTGCGCGGACAGGCGGGGGCGCCGTCTGGTAGTTCTTTCCTGATAGCCAGCACATTAAAGCGATCAACACAGGAGATAAATAATGGCTCTGAGTGGTATTCAGATTTACAAGCTGTTGCCGGGTGGTCAGCGACCGCCACATCCAAAGGCAAATTGCAAAGAGTGTGGCTTTCCCACCTGTCTGGCCTTTGCCATGAAGTTGGCTGCCAAGCAGGCTGAACTATCGGTCTGCGGCTATGTGAGCGACGAGTCCAAAGACAAGCTGTCGGCCGCTGCGGCTCCGCCCATTCGGCTGGCAAAAGTGAGCTCGAATGGTCACGAGGTGGCGGCGGGCAACGAGACGGTGATGTTCCGCCATGAAAAGACATTCTTCCACCGCCCGGGTCTTTTCCTTCGTGTCAAGGACACTGATGGCGTCGAGGCTATCAAGGCAGCCGTCAGCTCGGCCGATGCATACCTGGTGGATTACGTAGGCATGGAACTGACACTGGACGGCTTTGCTGTCGAAGCTGCCTCTGGTGACGCCACTGCCTTTGGCGCTGCCATAGGCGCAGTGCGCGGGGCAAGCGATCGGCCGCTGGTCCTGATGAGCGCCGACGCAGCACTGATGGAGGCCGGCCTTGAGGCGGCCGAGGGCATGACGCCGCTGGTGCATTCCGCCAACGCCGACAACTGGGAGGCGATGGCGCAACTGGCCAAAAAGCACCAGGCGCCGCTGGCTGTCTGTGCAGATAGCCTGGATGGACTGGCGGACCTCACTCAGAAGATCAAAGCGGCCGGCGTTGAAGACATGGTGCTGGACCCATGCGTTGGCACCATGGCCGGGGCGTTGAGCTCGCTAACCCAGCTTCGGCGGCTGGCTCTGAAAGAGAACTTTCGCCCTTTGGGCTATCCCATCATTGCCTTCCCTGGCGAATGGTGCGAGGATACCGAAGCCGCTGCGGTGCTCGCCATTGCTAAATACGCTGGCTTTGTCGTGCTCGACGAGTTCTCCCCTGCTAGCATCTATCCCCTGCTGGTCTTTCGCCAAAACATCTATACTAACCCGCAGGAACCGATCCAGGTCACTCCCGGCTTGTACGAAATCAACAAGCCCGGCCCCAGTGATCCGGTGATGGTCACCACCAACTTTTCAATCACCTATTTCTCCGTCTCCAACGAAATTGAGGGGAGTGGCAACAAGGGATGGTTGCTGGTTGCGGACGCAGAGGGAATGAGTGTATTGACTGCCTGGGCGGCCGGCAAGTTCGACGCTGAACGGATTGCGAAAACCGTCAAGGTCACGGGCATTGAGGACAAGATATCTCATCGTAGCATTATCCTACCTGGACATGTGGCGGTCCTCTCTGGCGAACTGGAAGAGGAACTCCCCGGATGGGAGATCAAGGTGGGCCCGCGAGAGGCGGTCAACCTGCCCCAATACCTCAAGATGGCAATCTAGTTGGACGGCATCGGGACAAACCCCGACGACTGGAGGTTGTTTGTGTACGAAATCTTGGAGAAAGTAGCCTTTAGTGACGTAACTACGATGCTGGTTGTCAAGGCTCCAGAGGTGGCGCGCAAGGCACAAGCCGGCGAGTTTGTCATCGTTCGAATTGATGACAAGGGCGAACGTATCCCGCTCACCATCGCCGATTTCGACCGGGAGGCGGGCACGATCACGATCATCCTCCAGGAGGTGGGCAAGTCCACCCTGCAGATGGGAGCTATGCAGGTAGGGGATGCGTTTGCCAACTTTGTCGGCCCGTTGGGGCACGCTACCGAGATCGAAAAGCTGGGCTCTGTCGTGTGTGTTGGTGGGGGCGTTGGGATTGCACCGATATACCCGATCGCCCGTGCGCTCAAAAACGGCGGCAACCACGTGATCTCGATCATTGGCGCGCGTGACAAGGACCTCCTCTTTTGGGAAGACAAGATGCGGGAGGCCAGCCACGAACTTGTTGTCTGCACCGACGATGGGTCCTATGGTCGCAAGGCACTGGTCACCGCCCCGTTGAAAGAGATCCTGGAAGAGAGAGGCGACGAGATCAAGCGCGTCTGGGCCATTGGCCCAGGTATCATGATGAAGTTCGTTGCGCTCACTACTGAACCCTTTGGTGTGAAAACCATTGTCAGCCTGAACACCATTATGGTCGATGGGACCGGCATGTGTGGTGGCTGCAGGGTGCAGCTAAAGGAGGGCGCCAAATTCGTCTGCGTGGATGGACCAGAGTTTGACGCCCACCAAGTGGACTGGGAACTGCTGCTGGCCCGACAGCGCTTCTATGAAGAAGAAGAGCAACGGGCACTGGAACACTACCGCTCCCTGCTGCAGGTGGAGACGGCTCAAAGCTGACGCGGAGACATTATGGCCGAGTTGACGATCAAGGAACGAAGACAGATTCAGCGCCACCCCATGCTGGCTCAGGAGCCGGCCGAGCGACGAACCAACTTTTCTGAAGTCGCTCTGGGCTATCGCCTGGAGCAAGCGATAGCCGAGGCGAATCGCTGCCTGAGTTGCAAAAAACCTCCGTGCGTGGCCGGGTGCCCGGTGGAGGTGGATATACCTGACTTTATCGTTGCTCTGCGCAACGGAGATCTGGATGAATCCTTGCGGATTCTCAAGAGCAAGAATAGCCTGCCCGCGATCTGTGGGCGCGTCTGTCCGCAAGAGACGCAGTGCGAGATTGTGTGTGTGCTGGCAAAAAAGGCCGAGCCGGTGGCCATCGGGCGGCTGGAGCGCTTTATCGCGGACTGGGACCTGGAACGTGGGGCAGAAACGCCAGCAGTGGCCGCGCCCACTGGTAGGAAGGTCGCCATCATCGGCGCCGGGCCAGCCGGACTGACGTGCGCGGCCGACCTGGCCAAGGCGGGACACAAGGTCACCGTTTTTGAGGCGCTTCACGATCCAGGCGGAGTGCTGGTCTACGGCATTCCGGAGTTCCGGCTGCCCAAGGACGTCGTCTTTGCCGAGGTTGGCTGCTTGGAGCGCATGGGGGTAGAGTTTGTATCCGATGCCGTGATCGGCAAGCTGTACACGATTGACGAATTGCTGGACGAGAAAGGCTATGATGCTGTCTTTATCGGCAGCGGCGCAGGACTACCCTCCTTTCTGCGCGTCCCGGGGGTGAACTATAACGGTGTGATGTCGGCCAACGAGTTTCTGACCCGCGTTAACCTCATGAAGGGGTACCAGTTTCCCGAGTACGATACGCCGGTCAAAGTGGGACGCAAGGTGGCCGTGATTGGCGCTGGCAACGTAGCGATGGATGCGGCCCGCTCAGCGCTGCGGCTGGGTCATCTCTGGGCGGAGCGGACCGGTGGTGAGCCGACAGTGGTTCACATTGTGTACCGTCGTTCCCCGGCCGAAGTGCCCGCTCGTGCGGAGGAGGTGCATCATGCTGGGGAAGAAGGGGTCATCTTTGACTTTTTGACCAACCCGGTAGAGTTGTACGGGGACGAGAACGGGAATCTCTGCGGCATGCGCTGCATCCGGATGGAGTTGGGCGAGCCTGATGACAGCGGCCGACGCCGCCCGATCCCGATTGAAGGCTCTGAATTCGACATGGACGTGGACGTGGTCGTGGTGGCGTTGGGAACAAGTCCCAACCCGTTGGTGTTCCACAATGCTGATGAACTCGAGAGGACAAAGTGGGGGACAGTCAAGGTCGTTGACGAAACCACCGGCCTGACCACCAAGGACCGAGTATGGGCTGGCGGTGACGTCGTCACCGGCGCGGCAACTGTGATCAGTGCAATGGGCGCCGGCAAATCGGCCGCCACCGATATACACCGTTTTCTGATGGATTCGGACCGGTAGACAACTGGGGTGCTCATAAAGCCTGTTTCCTCGGAACAAAACAAGTGACCATGCCACATGCCATCACCTTTCAACCCGCTGGGAGAACCGTCACGGTCTCTGCGGGTACCTCCCTGATTGACGCTGCGGAACAGGCGGCGCTCGAAATCAGCCAGCCGTGCGGCAGTCAAGGACGGTGTGGGAGGTGTGTCGTCAAGGTCGAATCAGGCGCGGTGCGGCGCAGGAGTACTCTGCGCCTGACGGCCGAGGACCTGGCGGCCGGCTATGCGCTGGCCTGCCAAACGGTTGTCCAGGGGGACGCAGTCATCACCATCCCGCCACAGGAAAAGGCGCGCCGCACGCTGGTGACGGACAAGACGGCCGGCAGGGTAGAGTTGCCGTTTCCTTATGTCCCGGCCGTAGACCAGCCACTCCAGGCGATTCATGTGGAGATGGAACCCCCCTCAATGGCGGATCAGACGGACGATTGGTCACGACTGAAGCGAGCGCTGCTGCCCAAGCTGGATTGCAAGACGTTGACCATCTCAATGCCCATGCTCAGGCGACTGGGTGGAATATTGCGTCAGGCGGACTGGCGAGTGACTGCCGTGGTTGAGACAGGCGCCTGGGACCGGGCCGAGTGTCCAGCCCGGCTGGTGAACCTGCGGCCCGGCTTTTCCGAGAACATGCTATGGGGCGTGGCAATTGACGTTGGCACTACCACTGTCTCAGTCTACCTCGTTGATCTGGTCAGCGGGGTGGTGCGCGCCCAGGCAGCCGACTATAACGGACAGATCGCTCGCGGCGAGGATGTCATCTCTCGAATCATCTATGCCACAAAGTCCAAGGCGAGTAATCCGGATGCCAACAGGCTGGAAATGCAGCAGTTGGTGGTGGAAACCATCAATCGACTGATTCGAACGGTGGCCAGCGAAGCGCATGTCGCCGAGGTGGACATTGACAAGGCGGTTGTAGTTGGCAACTCTACCATGATACACCTTTTGCTGGGGCTCGACGGCAGTACGATCCGCCTGGACCCCTATGTCACCGCCGTGAATCAGCCGCCCATCCTCACCGCCGAGCAACTGGGCCTGATCATTAACCCGGGCGGCACCGTGGATTGCCTGCCGGGCGTCGCCAGCTATGTCGGCGCGGATATCACGGCCGGCGTACTCAGTTCGCGCATGAATGATGCTACCGACCTGACTCTGTTTCTGGACGTGGGGACCAACGGTGAGATGGTCCTGGGGACGGCCGATTGGCTCATTACCTGTGCTTGTTCCGCGGGTCCTGCCTTTGAGGGGGCCGGTGTGCTCCACGGGATGCGGGCGACTCGCGGCGCGATCGAAGAAATCTGGGTCAATAGGAACGACCTAGAGCCCTCCTACCGGGTGATTGGTGATGTCGCACCGCAGGGCCTGTGCGGCTCTGCGCTGATCAACCTTCTGGCAGAGTTGTTCATCACGGGTGTGATTGACAAGGCGGGCAACGTCAATGCGGATGTAGAGACACCACGGGTACGAAAGGGAGAATTCGGTCCCGAGTATCTCATCGCCGCGGCAGATGAAACGGCCGCCGGCGTGGGTGACATTGTTCTAACCAAAGCCGACATTGACAATCTGTTGAGGGCCAAGGCGGCAATTTACGCCGGCTTTGATGTCTTGGCAACCGCGGTGGGGGTTGACCTGGCCGATGTCTCAAAGATCCTGATCGGCGGGAACTTTGGCAAGTACATCAACGTGGAAAAGGCGATCCAGATCGGCCTGCTGCCGGACGCCGATTGGGACAAGTTCCATTTCCTGGGAAACACGGCCGTGCGTGGTGCCTATATGGCTCTGCTGAGCCAAAGCGCCCGCAGCCAGATCACCGGCATCGCCGACATGATGACCTATCTGGAGCTTTCGGCCGATAATACCTTTTACGACGTTTTTACCTCGGCACTATTCCTGCCACACACTGACTGGGATCGTTTTCCCTCGGTGAAGGCTCTGTTTGAGAACGGTTCGCGGGCCAGTGAGCAGCCCGCAGAGCGCTGAACCGAGCGCCAATGGCTGACTGATTATGGAGGGAAGCGGATCTAGATGACAAAAACTATTGCACTTGCCGGCAAAGGGGGCACCGGAAAAACGACGATATCCGCCCTGCTGATTCACTATCTGACGCAGGACAACGGCCGCACGGTGCTGGCCATTGATGCGGACCCTTCGACCAACTTGAACCTGGCGTTGGGCCTGCCGCTGACACGAACCGTTGGCGACATCCGAGAAGAGTTGCTGGACGAAGCCCGATCCGGAGCAGTTGCCACCGGCGGAGCGCGCCAGGACTATCTCAACTATCAGTTGCGGCTTTCGATTGAAGAGGGAGAGGTCGTCGATCTGCTGGCGATGGGCCGGCCGGAAGGCCCGGGATGTTACTGCCCGGTCAACCACATGCTGCGCCAGATCGTTGATGGGCTGGGTGCGCAATACGACTATATCGTGATCGACAATGAGGCTGGCATGGAACACCTCAGCCGCCGGACGACCAAGGATGTTGATCTGCTCCTGGTGATAACAGATCCCACCATTCGTGGTGTCAAGACGGCCGAAGGGATTGTGGCTCTTGCCGGTGAGCTCGACATAAACGTCAAGCAGATGGCGCTGGTGATCAATCGGGTCGTTGGCGATGAGCTGCCCCAACCGCTGCAGGATGCGATTGCAAAAATAGGGGTGGAACTGGCAGCCAAGATCCCGGATGATCCCAATGTGTACCAGTTGGATGCCTGGGGAAAGCCGTTGGTTGAGTTGAGCCAGGACTCGCCAGCAGCGCTGGTTGTTCGCAGTATTGCGGAGAAATACATTGGCAGGAATTAGCTGGGGATCTGCTCCCGAGTAGGTCCCGATTGTTTCTAGAGGAGATGTCACCATGTATATCATTGGCGAGAACATTCACATAATTGCACCCAGCGTGAAAGAGGCTGTCAAGAACAAGGACGCCGAGTTCTTCAAGGCCTCTGCTATCAGGCAGGTGGAGCATGGAGCGGACTGTGTTGATCTCAACATCGGTCCGCAAAAGAAGCGTGGACACGAGATCTTGCCGTGGATGGTTGAGACGGTTCAGTCAGCAGTGGATGTGCCGCTTTGTCTGGACACCACCAACCTGGCGGCAATTGAAGCTGCCTGCGTGGTCTGCAAGAACCAACCGATCATCAACTCGACCTCGGCCGAGGCGGAGAGGCTGGAGAAGGTACCTCTGGTGGCCAAACAGTATGGCGCCCGGCTAGTCGCCCTCACCATGGGCAAGGGTGGAATCCCCATTGGCGCAGATCAACGGGTAGAGGTCGCGATGGAGAAGCTGATCCCTCGAATGGTAGAGATCGACTTTCCGGTGAGCGACCTGATTGTGGACCCGCTCGCGCTCACCGTCTCTGGCTGCCAGGAGTACTGCCCGGAATGCATCGAAGCGGTGCGGACGCTCCACTATGCCTGGGAGCCGCCTCCGTTGACGAATGCCGGTCTTTCCAACGTGTCCAACGCCGTCCCCCACGAGATGAGGCCGCTGCTCAATCGAGTCTATATGGTGATGTTGATGGGCGCAGAGATAGATATGGTCATCGCCGACCCGTTCGATAGCCCACTGATGGAAGCGATTCGCATTGTTGAAGAACGAGACGACAAAACGCCGCTCGGCAGGCTCTACCTCAAGTTGCACGATGTAGTGCAGGCAATGGAAGAGCTGCAGCCCGATGACGTGGATATGGATGACCCGGACCAGGTGGACGTCTGGAAGACAGTCCAGATATTGCTGAACAAGGTGATTTACACTGATCAGTATCTGCGCCTGTAGATCCGATGTCATCGCAGATTGGTACGGACGCTCCGGTCGGTTCGACAGTTTGTGTCGGAGGTCCGGGGCGATTCGCGATTCATTGCAATGAGGGAGTATCATGACCGCACAACTGATTGACGGAACAGCGATAGCGGCCCAGATTCGGCGGGAGACGGCCGATGCCGTGGCTGAGCTTAAAAGAGAGCATGGTCTTGTCCCTGGTCTGGCCACGGTGTTGGTTGGCGAGAACCCGGCCTCAAAGGCTTACGTGGGCAGCAAGCAGAGAGCTTGTGCCGAGCTGGGCATGGTCTCGATCGGACGCAAACTGCCGGACACGGCCTCTCAGCAAGAGGTGGAGAAGGTCGTGGCTGATCTGAACGCCGATCCTGATGTACACGGCATTCTGGTTCAACTGCCACTCCCCAAGCATCTGGATGAAGAGAAAATCCTCGGCGCTGTTAGCCTGGAAAAGGACGTTGATGGCTTTCACCCGATCAACATCGGCCGGTTGTCCATGAAGGGGCGCGACCCTCTGTTTGTTCCTTGTACGCCGGCTGGCTGCGTGGAGTTGCTTTTGCGCAGCGGAGTAGAGATCTCCGGGAAAGAGGCGGTAATCTTGGGTCGGAGTAACATCGTGGGCCTACCGGTTTCGATGCTGCTGCTGCACCGCGATGCCACCGTCACGATCTGTCACAGCCGCACGGCCGACTTGCCGGCAACCTGCCGCGGGGCGGACATCCTGATTGCTGCCGTGGGCCGAGCGGAGATGGTCAAAGCGGACTGGGTCAAGCCGGGGGCGGCCGTGATAGACGTCGGCATCAACCAGGTTTGGGTGGAGCACCCAGCCGATATAGAGTACACCTGTGCGGTGACCGGCGAGACGTTTATCGCCCACCGGAAGGACCAGTCTGAAAAGGGCGGCCGGCGGAAGATGGGCGAGATTTGCCCTTCCTGCAACGAGGCATGGCTGAAGGATCAACAGCGCCCCGACTGCGGCAGTGACTGTGAGACCATTGCCCTATTCCGAAAATACAAGCTGGTGGGCGATGTGGATTTCGACGATGTGAACCAGGTAGCTGGTCATCTGACGCCCGTGCCCGGTGGCGTGGGTCCCATGACGATTGCCATGCTGATGCACAACACATATCGCGGCGCGCAGAGTTCGCTAAAACCACAATCCGGATAGGTGATCGGTGGCGTGTTGCCGCGCGGTGCTCTTCCTCCGCGGCTGCGCCCCTATTGAATCGAGGTCTCGCACATGAGTCCAAACGGAAACGGAAACGGTAGACGGGCAACTGTCGCCGAGAGCCGCCGAACCGGCGCGGTCCTGGTAGTAGGCGGCGGGGTGGCCGGGATGCGCTCGGCGGCCGATCTGGCCGAGACAGGCCTCAAGGTATACCTGGTCGAGTCGTCGCCCAGCCTCGGAGGCCGGGTGGCGCAACTGGGCTTTATGTTTCCCACTCATGACTGTGTGCTCTGTCGCGGATCGGCCGATCATGGCTATGGATGCACCCGGCCGGCCATTTCGCCGGCTTTTCTGGACAACAACCGACATCCGAACATTGAGGTGATGACCCTTACCAATGTCGTCGGCTTTGAAGGGCGGCCAGGGGATTTCACCGTTACGTTGCGTCACGAGCCGCGCCACGTGGACGTCGATCGCTGCATCAACTGCCGGTTGTGCTCAGTTGTCTGCCCGGTGACGCTCCCCAGCGAATTCCAGATGAAGATGACGCTCCGCAAGGCTGCCTACAAATCGGCGCCGCGCGCGGTTCCTGACGCCTATGTCGTCGAGCGCGGACCGTACTGCGACGATTGCCGCCGGTGCGTCTCTGTGTGCCCCACCGATGCCATTGATTTGGAGGAGCAGCCCCGGATTGAGGAGATTCGGGTGGGAGCTGTGATACTGGCGATCGGTTACAAGGTGTACGACCCGACCCCGTTGGAAGAGTTTGGTCACGGCCGGTACCCAAACGTGCTGACCCCGATGCAGTACGAGCGGCTGGCCAGCCGCTCGGGCCCTACTGAGGGAATGGTTGCCCGTCTCTCCGACGGCCGGCTTCCCAAAAAGATCGCCTGGCTTCAGTGTATCGGCTCCCGTGATCAAGAGCATCCCTACTGTTCCTCCATCTGTTGCATGTTTGCCACCAAAGAGGCGATGTTGGCCAAGCAGCGGATTGGGGCTGATGTCGAGTGCCGGATCTTTGTGATGGATGAGCGGGCCTTTAACAAAGAGTACACAAAGTACTACCAAAAGGCACGGGAGACGCACGGGGTGCAGTACACCCGCTGTCGCATCTCTGCCATCCGGGAAGATCCGGAAACCAACGATCTGATTCTGCGCTACCCTGCTCCTCGCGTTGCGGGCAGCCCGGAGGAAAGCGGCCAGCTCATTGAAGACCGCTATGAGATGGTGGTGCTGGCGACCGGCGTAGAGCCCCCAAGCCGATCGGCTGAGTTGGCGCGGATGCTGGGGATTGACCTCAACGAATACGGATTCTGCGAGACGGACAAGTTTCAGCCGCTTCAGACCAGCAAGCCCGGCGTCTACGTAGCCGGGGCATTCCAATCGCCCAAAGAGATAGCCGAGACCGTCCTGGATGCCGCTGGCGCCGCGGGCGAGGTGATGCGGATATACCACGATGCGCTGGGGGGGGCGCCTGTTCCACGGGAGTTCCCCTTCCTGGGGCAGGTAGAGGATATGCCCCCGGAGCGAGACGTGTCCGGCGAGCCACCTCGAACCGGTGTCTTTGTGTGCGGCTGTGGCCCGGTGATCTCGCAGGTGGTGGATGTCTCTCAAGTCGCCGAGTATGCTGCCTCGCTTCCGGATATAGTGCACACAACAACTATTCCCTTTGCTTGTTTCCCAGAGGGAACGGCGCAGATCGACCGCGAGATCGCTGAACATGACCTCAACCGTGTGGTGGTGGCGGCCTGCAGTCACCGGACCCACGAATCCCTGTTCCAACAGACGGTGCGCAAGACTGGTTTGAACCCATACCTGTTGGAGATGACCAACATCCGCGAGCATTGTGCCTGGGTCCATGACCGGGAGCCCGCTGGTGCAACCCGCAAGGCGAAGGAGTTGGTTCGCATGGCCGTCCTGCGGGTGTCGAGCATGCCGGCTATCCGGAGGACTCCCATCCAACCGTTCCAGCGGGCGCTGGTGATCGGCGGCGGAGTGAGCGGGATGACCTCTGCCCTCCTCATTGCCGACGCCGGCTATGACGTGACCCTGGTAGAGCTTTCGGATGCCTTGGGTGGCAACCTGAACCACATCTACTATCTGGCGGAGGGTTTGAACCCGGAACGGCTGCTGCGCGACCTCGTCAACCGGGTGCGGGGTCATCATCAGATTCAAGTCCAAACTCGCAGCGAGTTGGTCGATCTGAGCGGCTCGATTGGACAATTCCGCAGCGAGATTCAGACGCGCACATCGGATGGCGCGATCTCTGATTTGACAGTCGAGCACGGTGTGATCATCATCGCCACCGGCGGCCGCGAGGGGACAACTCGTAGATACCTGCATGGTGAGGATGAACGGGTCATTACCCAGCTAAAGCTGGAAGACTGGATTGCACACCAGCCCGAGAGGGTGGCCGGTCTCCAGAACCTGGTGATGATCCAGTGTGTCGAGTCGGAAGAGGTGGGACACTTTTATTGCTCCCGAACCTGCTGCACCAGTACGATGAAGAACGCCATTCGGCTGAAAATGCTCAACCCGGATTGTCAGGTGTCGGTGCTGTACAAAGACATCATCACCTATGGCTTTCGGGAGCAGTACTATACCGAGGCCAGGCGGCGCGGTGTCCTGTTCATGCGCTACTCGGACAAGCGCCCCCCGGTGGTTGAACTGGTGGATGGCAAGCTGCGGGTGGAGGTCGTCGATCCGAGTTTGGGCGATCGGCAGTTCACCTTTACGCCAGACCTGCTTTCCTTGAGCATGCCGATTGTCCCCTCGGACAAGACGGCGGAACTGGCCAAACTGCTCAAGCTACCGCTCTCCGACGAGGGATTTTTCCTGGAGGCCGACCTCAAGATGCGGCCGATGGACTTTGTGAGCGAGGGGATTTTCCTTTGCGGAATGGCTCACTACCCTCGATTTATTGAGGAATCGATCGCCGGCTCCAAGGCGGCCGCCGGTCGTGCACTCACC
>DAOUVM010000083.1 GCA_030667645.1 Ardenticatenales bacterium
CCAGCACCAGCAACCTGGCCCGGTAGATGATAACCATTCCAGTGGCAAGGAGAGGCAAAGAGACCACCAGCGCCAGCAACCCACCCCTTGAACGAGTCAGGAGCTGGACAACAAGCGCCATGCCGGTCAGGCCCAGCCACGCCACGCGGCTCTCCGTCCGCCTGGCCCGGAATGCCATTGCCAGGGCGGGAGGGATGAGCAACGATAGGTAAGATGACAGCGAGGTCGCATTAGATAGGGTAAAGTTGAGCCGCCACTGGACGGGTGGAATCAGACTGGCCAGTCCGTCGATCTGCACCCAGCCCTGTTGAAAGACAGGCAGGAAGGGCAACCCGACGTACCAGCCAGTGAACTCGATCAACCCGACGATGCACACGACCCCGGCCGTCAGGAAGAATGCACGGTAAAGCAGTCCCCAGCCCCGGCGACGAAAGAGCCAGACCAACCAGTAGAGGCCCACCAGGTGAGTGATCGGCCGCCAGAAAAGCTCCAGGCTCATGCGCGGGTCCATGCCAGTCCAGGCACTCAGCAGGCGAACCCCCATCAGAAGCAGCATGGGAGCTTCCAGACCCGTCCCCGGCATTCCCTCCTTGCGCAGCAGCAGCCCGACCAGCCAGCTCCCCAATAGGAGAGTGATTGCCACCTGATGGAAGACGCGTAGTCCCAGATTGAAATCGCTGTAGAACGTGCCGCCCAAGAAGGTGAGATAGACAAAGAGAGCCAGGTAGGCAAACAGCCGCGCCCGGCTCGCAACACCGCTAAAGCTCATTCATACTCACTAGACTCGCGCCGCGAAGCAACAAGGCTCATGGCAACTGTACCCAGCACGCTCAGCACAGTCAGACTGGTGACGATCAGGCCGATCCGGAAACTCGCCGGCCGATAATGGAACTCTACTACGTGCTCACCGGCCGGAACCGCCACCGCCCTAAAGGTGAGATTGGCCGCATGGATCACTGCCGGCTCTCCGTCCACCGAGGCCTTCCAGCCGGGGTAGAAGGTGTCCGCGAGGACCAAGTATCCATCGGCCGGAAAATCGGCACGGATTGTAGCGGCATTGCGGGTGGTGGTCAAGGCGACAGGAACGATGCGGCCGGTCGCGCGAGGTTGACCCAGGGCGGAGGGCAGGTTTTCAAGGATCACCATCCGGGTGGGGTCAAAGGCAGGGTCGGTTACCGCCTCCAGCGCCGCCTCTGGGCCGGCCACTGACAGAGCGGTGAAGGCGAAGTAGGCGCGGGGGAGCGGATCAGGAAGCGCCGTAAACACGACATCGGCATTCGCATGCACGGCTGTGAGACCGGGCTGCTCGCGTTCGGTGATGAGCGTTTCCACACCCATCATCTGCAGCAGCTTGATACGGGTGTCCGGTCCGGCTGCATTGACGGCCGCAATCAGATCCGCGTATCGAGCCGAGAGAAGTGGATCAAAGTTGTTGGCCGATGGCACCCGGTCCAGCATGCCAGCGTTCGGCAGGAGAGCTTCCCGCATGCCAAACCAATGGTCGGCGCCAGCGGGCGCAAAGCTCTGGAAGCTCAGGTAGCGGTCAAAAGTAACAGCGTACTCGTCGGCGGCTGGATGAAAGGTCCGGCCGTCCAACTCGGCCGCCCTGAGGCCGGCTGCGCTCTTGGTCGGGCGGGTATAGAGCCATGGCTCAACCACCGGATTGGCGCCCCAATCAGCGGCGACCAGGTCCACCGCAATCAAAAATACCACGGCAACAGCCCACCGATAGGCACGAGACCCGTCGCCAGCGCGAGGCTGGAGCAGGGCCAGCGTGCCGATCAGCACGAGAGAAAGCCCCAATTGCACCAACCCAACAGAAAAAGTGAGCGTCTTCGCCGCCAGAAATCCCTGGCCGGCGCCGGCCGCAATCAGGAGCGCCAACCCGATCACAATGCCATAACGCGCAGTCTTGATCACGCGCAACCCTGGTTGCCACAACTGGGCGCCGATCCCGGCCAGCACTGACATGCCCATCGTCCACAGGCAGAGCAGCCGCGCCGGCGCCTGGAACTGCCCAACGCCGGGAAGGCGCCGGAAGAGGAACGGATAAATGGGGGTGTGGGCCCCAAGAGCGAGCACGAGGGCAAAAAGGGATAGGAGCGCAAAGAAGGGAATCAGCTTGCGGAGGAAAGGGTCGGCGGCAAAGGGACCCTGGTTCCGAGAGATGCTCCATCTCAACCAAGCAAGCACCGCGCCCAGGCCCAGCAGCAGAGGAAGGAGCCCCACGTACCCATTGTCTTCCCAGTAGTTACAGCAATAGCCCCAATAGTTCGCGGTAGCCGGATGGCCAAAGAAGCGAGGAGCGAAAAAGGAAATCATCCGCCACGGCCAGAGCGAATAGGTCATTGCCAGGCTCTGCTCGACACCGTCCGCCCGTTGGGAGAGTTGCTGAAGCTCTGCGGTGGGGAAGAGTTGGATGGCGGCAAGCCCAAAGCCGATCACCGCGGAGGCCAGGGCGGCGGCCGCCAGCCGGAAGAGAGCGCCGGCCCTCGGAAGAACATTCCCTCGTCCGGCCTGAAAGGCAACTGCCCGCCAGAGAAGAAATCCCCCCACGGCCAACGCGCTGTAAAGACTGGTCTGGGCATGGCCCGAGAGCCACTGCATTCCCCAGCACACTCCCAGAGTGACTGCGGCCGCCATTCGCGGCCGCCTTGCCAGCCCCTCGGCAGCCCAATACAGCCAGGGAAGCCAGGGAAGCGCGCTGCCGATGCTGGGAAAACCCAACCGCGACACGAGATAGCCGCTGAACATGAAACTGAGCGCACTGACCAGACGGGGCAGGGGGCGCAAACCGATCACGGCAGCAAAACGCCACATCCCCAGTCCAGCCCACAAGACGTGCAGGACCATCAGCCAACTCATGACACGGGCGGTCTGGGTGGGTACCAGAAGGTGCAGCCAGTTTGGTGGATAGAAAACTGCCGACTGGTAATTGGCCATCAAGGGCGCCCCGTTTCCGACCAGCGGATTCCACAGCGGCCACTCCCCCGCCTGAACGGCCTCGATGGCCGCCTGGTACCACGGTCCGAACTGCATCAGTGGCACACCCCAGAACTGCACCCGGCCGGCAAAGATGGTCTCCCAGAAAAGCAGCGCCGTGGGCAGGATGAACGCTCCAATCGCCAGGCAGCGCCAGTGCCACGCTGATACTGGTCGCCTAGCCGGCATTGTCCGCAACCTCGTACACTGCCCAACCATCCTGCTCAAACACAAACACTAGATAGGTCACGCCGGCCGGTTCAAAATCACCCAGCGCTCGCTCGGCCGGGCTGTGCACCACGTAGCGCACATTGTGGGTCGTCAGGAATCGCTGCCGCCACAGGTCATCGGTACCAACCGCATAGAATTGGTGAACATTCCGCTGCTTGGTGAGGAAATCGATCGTCTCTGGGCCATGTCCATAATAGGCACGCACCGGCGCCCAGCCCGGCAGAAAGTTGCCAGTCGAATAGTCCGACAAGACCAACGCTCCTTCCGGCGCATTGCGGGTCAACCAGGCGGCCATGTCCACCTGCTCTGCCAGGTGAAAGATGGGCGGCTGCCCGGCAGCGACAGCCATCGTACTGCCAGCCAAGAGTACCAAAGAGGTAGAAAACATCAACACCAGCAGCGCGCAGGCCAAGAGTCGCGCCCGCCGGTGGCGGGGGAATTTCCTGGGTCCCGACCTCGCCCGAGCCAGAAACACCCGTCCCGCGCCAAGGGCCGCCAGAGTGTAGAGAGGAAACTGATACCCCTCGATCAGCCGTCGCTGAAGATTGAACGGCGCATAGAGCAATGGCGGGACCACCAGTGCCCAGGCCACCAGAGGCAAATGCTTGCAGAGTGAATACCGCCAAATCCAGGCGACGCCGACGGCCGCGAACAGCCCCGGCACCAGATACGCGGCCAGATAGTGGAACGGCGGCGGCGACAGAATCAGGTTCTGGGCCGCCCAGCCCTTCATTACCGGATCGGTCAAGAAAACCCATCCACTGTACAGCACAATCGGGGCGGCAACCAATCCAGCCAGAACGGAAAGCAGCAGTTCCCGGCCGGGAAACCGGCCTTCCAGGAGCCATCGGCCCACCAGGGTAGCTCCCACTATTGCACCCGCCACCACGGGGTAAAAGGGAACGATCAACCCCATCCCCAGCCAAAGCAGGCCAGCCAAAAGCCCTCCTCTCCACTCCAGCGGCGCCCGCATCCCTTCCAGCGGTCGCCGGGCTTGCCTGACTGCCTTCCACCACACGAGTATTCCCGCCGCCAACAGAGCCCTCGCCAACGCGATGTGCGGAAGAGTGAAGATCGTCAGAAAGGAAAAGCCTTCCGGCAAGATGAAATCAAGAGGAGGGTACCCCTGAAAGTCACCCAGGCCCAGGCCCAGTAGCAGCCAGCCCAACCCTCCTCCCGCTGAAATCATCAGCCAGGCCAGGCGGCGTAGGGCCAACTCGGGCAGGAACTCGGCCACAAAGCGATAGGCAACCGCCAGGAGCACGGCCGCGCAGGCCAGCCGCGCCAGATGATAGACCCATATCATCCTCAGCGGCAGGTCGCCGATCACTGCCGGCAGGAGCGCCGCTACTTTGCCCAACAAGAGATGGAAGGTGAAAAAGAGCACCCCGTCGTGAGGTTCGGACGTGTACACAATGTGGAAGAGCCAGTCCCCACGCGCCCCCTGACCCATCTTGGCCAGGTAGGAATTGCCGTCCTCGACCCCAAGCACAAAACCACTGAACGTCAACCCCGAGGTTGCGCTCAGCCGCCACCCCGCCAGGTATGGAATGCAAGTCAGGGCAAGAATGATGACCGTGGCGACGATGACCCATCTCCATTCGGAGCGACACACGGCGCGGGTGGAGAGGGAGTCGCAGGACTGAGAGGCAACAGGCTCAGGATTCACAAACCCGCCTCGGAACTCTCGCAACGACCCTACCCACAAGCCAGAGTGCCAATGCGGCCAGCGAAAGAATCGCTCCAGTAGCAACTGCCCGCGGCCGGTACACCATTTCCACACGGTGGATACCCTCCCCCAGGTAGACACCGCGCAACACTCCGTTGGCCTCTACGATTTCGACCGGCTCTCCATCAATGGTCGCCTGCCAGCCAGGATGGAATACCTCGCTCAGAACCAGCAGTCCCGGTCCGATCGCAGTCACCAGTAGCCTATTGGGGGAGAGATGGACCAGTTCGGCCGGCACGTGACCGAGGGGACCGAAGAGTGGACGGCCGCCGGTCACTACCGCTTGCCGGTCCAGAGCGCCCGCCTGCATCCAGGCAAGCGCCGCGTCGAAATCGGGCACGCTCTCCACCCGCTGGAAAACGGCCGGCCACGCAATATCCGCCGTATTGCGATAGACGGTCAGGCGCTCCCCCTCATGGTGGAACAGTTCCTCAAACGAGGATGAATCAAGCGAAAACTGACTGACCACAGTGTCCACATCTAGGACGGCCAGCAGCCAGGGAGAGGGAACGGCATCGGCCAGCGCAATGCTGGCATCCGGCTCTCCCTCACGCAGAGGCGGCACGGTAACAGCATAGCCTCCATCAGCCGGCACACCGGCCGCGGCGCCGAGAAAAGCGGCATAGTTGGCTAATGCCAGTGGTTCGACACCGCTGACCATGCGGATCCCGACCTCGGCCGCCACCTGTGGCGGCGGGCGGAAGCTGGGGGCGTATACCCGTCCTTCGGTCTCGGTCGCTATCACGGCGGCGGTCTCCCACCCATCAGAGAAGAGCTGTTCGGCCGGCCAGGTAGCGACCAGTGACGCATCCATCCAGACAAGCTCCGCCACAATCAGCAAAGCCAGCAAGCCACTGCTGACCCACGGAGGCCAGGCCCAGTGTCTCGGCAAGGCACACGAGAGGATAGCCAGCGCAAGCCAGAACGCGGCCGCCAAGGGCACACCGGCCGCCGTTCGGTTCACCACCCAGACTCCCAGCGCCAGGAATGCGACCAATCCCACCGCAGCCACGGCCGACCGAGTCAGCCCCCGCCTGTGTCCCGCCAGACCTCGTCCGCCGCCGGCCAACGCGGCTGCTCCAAGGCCCGCCAGCAGCGCCGCCACAAAGCTGAGCAGGAACCAGACACGCGGTGGGACCCGAAGCAGCATCATCCCGGGCAGGTTGGTTAACAATGGATAAAGAGGACCGTTGTCTCCCAGGGCAAAGAGAACCAGCAGTGCCACGCCCAGCACCACTCCAGCTCGCGCCCGCAAGCGCAAGGTCAGCCAGCCAAGCAGCGCCAGAACCAGAACGCTGATGCCGACATAGGTCATCCACTCATGAAAGCCGCCCCGATCCGCCCACAGCAATCCCATCAGGTAAGAGGGAGGCAGCGAAGAGATAGCCGTCTCCCCACTTGTAAGCCCGCCTCGACGGGTGTGCGGAAGATGGTCCAACAGCGGCAGCCACTGGATAGCCGTCAGGGCAAGCGCCAGTGCCCCGGCCAAGAGCCAGGGAGGCAGCGACCGAAAAAGGCGCCAAAGTCGAGAGCTTGCCGGTCGTGCATGTTTGAGGTTCAGCGTGGTCGCAGTTGGCCGATCAGCCCGCCTGTGCCCGGTCATCCACCAGAGCGCCAGAGCCGCCACGGCCACGGCCGTGTAAGCCGCCAGACGCGGATCGGCCAGGAACTGCATCGCCCAGATGGCAGGCAGGAACGAAAAGCAGATCGATGACCATCGCACATCGGCCGGAGGGGGCCGGCAGCCGGCGGGCCGGGAGCCCTGATCCGGGGACCCGGCGCTGCCACGGGATATGACTGGAGTTGCGGCCGAAATAGGACGAGGGTGACGCGCACAATCGAGAGCCGCCATGATCACCCAGGGGAGCCAACCGGCCGCGTACACGAGTCCGACGTGCCCAGCGCCCAGGTGGGCCCAGAGTCTGGGCGCAAGAGCCCAGGCCAACCCCGCTACGAGCGCCCCCTGCTCTCGCACCGATAGGTCCGGGCGCCACCGGGACGACCCGTCCGATCCTGCTGGTCCGGCCCGCTTCGCCAGCAGGCGCCGCGCTAGCTGCATCATCCCCAGTCCGCCCAGGCACAGATGGAGCGCCAGCAGCAGGTTGAACGCCGGCGTGATGGGCAGAATCAGAAAGATCCAATTGGGCGGATAGTAAAGCCCGCTCAACGGGTTGGCGGCAAAAGGGATACCGCTCAATTGGGTCGGATTCCACAATGGCCAGACGTGATCCTGCAAGACGGATTGACGCATGAAATGAGCATTCGGCCAGTGAGTGAGCATCAGGTCCGAGTACCTGCTTTGTGGCTGATACAGCAGGTTGTCCAGTGATCCCAGCTCGGCCAGAAACACCGCCAGCACGATCACGACCAGGAGCTTGTTCAGGCTGGGTCGCAGCCAACGCTTCACTTGGTCTCCAGGCGATAGATGGTCACCGGCTCGAACGTCCAAACCGGACGAAAACCACTGAGAGATACCCTATCGGGCAACTGGCCATTCTGAACAATGACCACCCGGATTGCATAGCGTTCCAGGAAAGCCCTCTCTTCCCCAGGCGTCATCCGGCCGGCGTAGAACGCTTCCACCTCCCTGCGACGCGCCCCGGCGTCAACGGTCTCAAAGGGATGACCATATACCACTCGGACTCCACCACCCCAGGCGGGCACCACGGTCCCCATCTCATGGTCGGCCAACACTACCGTGTCGGGCGACACATTCTCGCGGAGCCACTCCATGGCCTGCCATTGCCCTTCACTGAGCACCACGTAGGGGTTGCGATTCAAAACAGCGCTCACGCCGGCCGCCATGACAAGTAGATTGCTCGGGATCGCCAGGCTCAACAACCCGATCACCAACCACCGCCGCGCTCTCTTGCGCAGACGAAGCGCCACGACCTCTATCAGTCCTATCGCCGCCAGGAAGCAGAGGGGCAGATGCAGGCCGGTGCTCAGCCGGCGCTGCAACGAGAGCGGTAGGAGCATCAGTCCCACTTGCGCGGCCGTCCAGGTCAGCAGCAGCCAGTCGGCCGGATTTCGGCGCCGGACCGCCACCCAGGCGCCGGCCGCTGCCAGCGGCAAAATCACACCAAAGGCAACCAGCCACTCGCCGAGCGGCGGCGATGGAGTCACGTTCTGCGCCATCCACCGACCAATGATAGGACTGGCTCGCACCGCCCACGCATAGTAGAGAAGGAGCGGCAACGAACAGAGAGCAAACACGACGAGCGTGCCATGGCGGGACCAGGAGATTTGTCTTGTCTGATAATATCTGATCGCCGACCAGCCAGCGGCTGCTCCGCCCACGATCAGGATGGCATAAGGTTGGATCATGGTCAGCCAGACGCTGCCCACGGCGACCGCGACCCACCACAACCATCGAGAAGGCGCGATGGTCAACCCCAGGATGACCATCAGCATCAGTAGCGCCGTCAGCCCAAAATGGGCGTTGACCATCAAGGAGGGAAAGGTGATCGCTTCCGGGACGGTCAGGTCCGGCCCAAATCCGAACAACCACCCGAACCCCGAGGCGAGACCCACCAGCAGCAACGTCAATTGTCGTTGGCGTACACTCTGTGCCAACATGGCGGC
>DAOUVM010000179.1 GCA_030667645.1 Ardenticatenales bacterium
ATAGCCAACCCCGAGAATCTGGGATACTCTGGTGCGAACAACGTCGGCCTGCGCTCTTTCGGTGCCTGGGTGCCGGAAGACAAAGGACTTGAATCGCCCACCATCAACTCGGTGCGCGCACCCGCTCGATACGCGCTGTTGCTGAACCCGGACACGGAGCTTCCCCCTTCCGCGTTGGCAGAGATGCTTACGTACATGGATGCCCACCCGGATGCAGGCGCGGCGGGGCCCAAGCTCATCCTTCCCGATGGTCAACTCGACCTGGCCTGCCGCCGGAGTTTCCCCACCCCGGAGGTGATTTTCTACCGGGTGACGCAGCTCAGCAAGCTCTTTCCCCGCAGCCGCCGATTCGGACGCTACAATCTCACCTACCTGGATCCAGACGTCGGGACAATAGTCGACTCGGTGGTGGGTGCGTTCATGGTGGTGCGTGCCGAAGCTATTGCTCAGGTGGGGTTGTTGGACGAACGCTTCTTCATGTACGCAGAAGACCTGGATTGGGCCAAACGAATCAAGGAGGCTGGCTGGAAGATATACTACAATCCGGCCGTCACCGTGCGCCACGTAAAACGGGCCTCCAGCCGACAGAATCGGAGCCAGGTCCGGTTTGAGTTCGAGCGGGCGAATCTCCTCTTCTATCGCAAGCATTACCAGGCCGACGCTCCCCGCTGGCTCAATGGCTTGATACTGGCTGCGCTTGCCGTCCGCGGAGGCAATAGATTGTGGCCCGAGATACTGGGCCGCTCCTACCAACAGGAAGATGACCGTGAGCCGAAGTAGAGTACGCAACCTTTTCGCTGTCTTGCTGGTCCTATTGGATACGCTTGCGATTGTCCTCTCGTTCGCCCTGGCCTATCAGATGCGTCGCTTTATCCCCGCTCCACCAGAGAACCTGGGATCATACCTGAGCTATACTCCACTGCTTGTCCTTCAGGTATTCTCGATTCTTTCCGTCTTCTTTTTCTACCGTCTCTACCACCTTGGCCGGGCCGTTTCCAGGGTAGATCAGTTCTACTCGGTATTTGGCGGCGTTTCCATCGGCACGATGATGGCCATTGCGATTGCTTCCTTTACGTTCAAGAACAACGTCTTTGAACTCGACTATCCCAGGGCCATGCTCATCTATTCCTGGGTACTGGATATTGTGCTGGTCAACCTGGGGAGGCTTTTCCACCAATGGCTGCGCGGTATCGTGCAGGAGAGAGGGCAGGGGCGAGACAAGGTGCTTGTTGTGGGAACAGGGCAAGTGGCCCAGATGATCGTGCAAAAGATCCAGTTGTCTCCGTATCTGGGCTATGAGATCGTTGGTCTGGTCAATGGCGGTGCGGACACGGATGAGGCGTTGGGGGCGCCCGTGCTGGGTACGGCAGAGGCGCTGCCGGACTTGATAGCCGACCACGAGGTTGATGAGGTCATAGTCGCGCTGCCCGAGGCCAATCACCAGGATCTCGTTCGCATCATTTCGCTCTGCGAACGCAACAGGACCGCGGTCAAGGTCTATCCTGACCTGTTTCAGATCATGGCCTCCCAGATATCGATTGATGATTTGGGAGGACTTCCACTCATTTCGGTGCGAGACGTTGCCCTACGTGGCTGGAAGCTGACACTCAAACGAGCGCTGGACCTTGGGGGTTCGGCCGTAGGGCTGGTGCTCCTCTCTCCGCTGATGCTCTTGATCGCGGCAGTGATCAAACTTGAATCTCGCGGCCCGGTGTTCTTTGTGCAGGAGCGGATGGGACTGGATGCCAAATCCTTCCCGGTCATCAAATTCCGATCGATGCGCCAGGACGCGGAAAAGGACGGCCCGGGATGGACAACCGAGGACGACCCACGAAAAACCCGAATGGGGAGCATACTGCGCCGCACCAATCTGGACGAGCTCCCACAACTAATCAATGTACTGCTGGGCGAGATGAGCCTGGTAGGTCCCCGGCCGGAGCGGCCGGTTTGGGTGCAGCAGTTCCGACAAAGCATCCCCCGCTACATGGAACGCCACCGCGAGAAAGCCGGCATGACCGGATGGGCGCAGGTCAACGGCTTGCGCGGCAACACCTCTATCTGGGAGCGCACCAAGTACGATCTCTGGTATACCGAGAACTGGTCGCTCTGGCTGGATATCAAGATACTCATCCGCACCGTGCTCCAGGCCATGTCCCTGCGGAGCCGCGCCTACTAGCGCGCCGGGCGGCGCGGATTGATGATTGCGCGGGGTGACATTGAGCGTGCATTGCAGATGACCGAGTTCGATGCTGGTCACGCCCAACATCGGATGGCACCCAGGCCGCGCACCGGCTACCGGCCGCCGCCAAAGCCCGGTCGCCCCCGCCAGGGCGCGGTGCTGTTTCTTCTCTACCACCAGATAGACCAACTCCACTTTGTCCTCACGCGCCGCACTGACACACTGGACAATCACCAGGGACAGATCTCTCTTCCAGGCGGGCGGCAAGAGCCCGGCGAGACGCTGGCACAGACAGCGATCCGCGAAACGGACGAAGAGTTGGGAATTGACCTCAAGGACAGCATGATGCTGGGCCAGCTGGCATCCCTCTATATCGCGCCCAGCGATTTCGAGATCCACCCCTTTGTGGCCCTTCATTCTGGCCGGCCCGACTTTGAACCTTCACCGGCCGAAGTGGCTGAACTGCTAGAGGTGCCGGTGGAACACCTGCTAGAGCCGGCCGTCCATCAGGATGAGGATTGGACTATTCGGGGTCACCGGGTGTGGGTCCCATTCTACCGCATGGGAGAACACAAGATATGGGGGGCGACCGCGATGGTGCTCAGCGAATTCGAACACCGTTTGCGGATCGCGATAGGATAGCTGGTTCGGTGTTGCTGGCTGCGCGGCAGAGTGTTGGTCTATCTCTCTTCCCACACTGGAAAAGAGACGATGACACGCCTCTCAGGCAGGCGCTGAATCACTCCGGGAGGGGGGATCAAGTGACTGTATGCTCCGAGTGGCCGCGCCACAACCCAACGAATTATGCAGCCCATCCCACACCGAATCTCCAGAGTCAGCCATAATGACCGGCATCCGCCCCATCTGCGACTATGAAGACTCTGATTACCGCACCCGCTTTTGGGAGGGTCAGGGGCGCGATTACGAAGACGCGGCCGAGCGAATTGCTATTCGCCGCTTACTGCCGCCAACCGGGGACCTGTTGCTAGATCTGGGGGCCGGCTATGGCCGGCTGGCAGATCTGTATGGTGGCTACCGGCGCGTGGTGCTGTTTGATTATTCTCGATCCCAACTCACGCATGCGCGATCCCGACTGGGCGATGCTCGCTTCGTCTACGTGGCCGGGGACTTTTACCGGCTCCCCTTTCCCCCCGGCCTGTTCGATTCCGTGGTTCAGGTACGGGTAATCCATCACGCGGTGGACGCGCCGGCCGTATTTCATCAGGTACGGCGAGTGCTCCGGCCGGTGGGCCTGTATCTGCTTGAATACGCCAACAAGCAGAATCTCAAAGCGATCCTCCGGCACCTGTTGCGGCGACAGACCTGGTCTCCTTTTGATCACGAACCGGTCGAGTTTGTAGAGCTCAATTACAATTTCCATCCGGCCTGGATTCGGAAGCAACTCGCGTCCGGCGGTTTCTGTCCGGGAAGAACCCTCACCGTCTCCCATTTCCGGATTGAGATGCTCAAGCGACGGGTCCCAATTCGTTGGTTGGTAACATTGGACAGGTGGGCGCAACACACCGGTGGCTGGTGGCAGTTTACGCCCAGCGTGTTCGTCCGTTCTCGCGCCACAGCCGATGGCCCGACCGCCGCGGACGGCGCCTTTCTCGCTTGCCCGGCATGCTGCACCCCACTCCCCACCCCCACCGTGCTCCAGGGCCTACCGCCGGCCGATGGGGATCTGGTCTGTTCCGGCTGCGGCCGGTCATGGCCGGTCCGTGATGGCGTTTACGACTTTAAGGCCTGATGCAATGCGTTTGCCGGCGGCCGCGGCGCATGAGCGGACAGCCTCATCGGGTCATTCACGTCGATTCACCGGCGAGATCACCAACTCACCCTCATCCTTCAGGAACCCGGCCGGGGTCAGGCTCACACCCCGCAGGAACTTGAGCGCCTCTACGCCCGATGGCTGTCGAATGACCGTATCGATGGAGGCATGGAGCGTCATCGTTGCCCCGCCAGGAATGGGTGTGCTGCCCAAGGTGTGAATACGGCCCGTGTCCTGCGTCAACCGAAACAGCACCTCGCCCGCCTGCACCTCTTGCCTGACCACAAAAAGGGGCTCAATCGTACCAGTGTACACCAGAGTTGCGCGGAGAAGCTGGCCCTCGCTCAATGAGTGATCGACGCTGACCGTCTGTGCAACCTCGTCGCTGATCATCTGCATGGTGCCTCCCATGACCATCCCACTGATGGGCGCCCGTACCACCACCCCTAGCTCTCCTGCCTGTGGGAGAGGTAGATCAAAGGCCAGGAAACGCCACGCGGGATAGTCCTCGACCGGGATGCTCTGGATAGTAAACGGCCCCATCTCAGCCACCTGAAACAAGTCCACCGGCAGAACCACCCAGCCAAGACTGATCTCCCTGCTGTTCAAGGCAAACGGAGGTTGGCCGGCCGTGAGCAGGTCCAGGTCAGCCTCGGTCAGGGGATCGGGCGCCGCCCGGCCGGCTTGCGCTCTGGCGTCCGTGGCCTCCGAGGAAAGCTCTGCGGTCGGTAATGGCAACAGGGTCACATTTTGCCAGTCTAGTGTTGAGCTTGGAGCGAGTTCCAACGGTTGTGGAGAGGGCTGTGGCCGCGCAGTCGCGGCCACGCCCGTCGAGGCAATGATGGTAACCGGATAATCCGGCGTACCGCTCCGATCCCCGGATTGGCACCCGGCCGCAAGCAGCAGCACAAAGAATGAGGTGAACAGATTGCGGGAGGTTGAACTCATGCCAGCATCTCCTTGTATACCTGAACTGTTCGAGTCGCCACGCCGGCCTGAGTGTAACAGTCAAGCACGCGCTGGCGGCCCAGACTGCCCAGTTCCGCCCGCGTGTCTACCTCCTGCATCAGCCGCAAGAGGCGGGAGCGCAGTTCGGCCATGTCGCCCTCTGGAAAAACCCAACCCGCCTGTCCGATCACATTGGGAATCTCGCCGCTCTCAGAACCAAGAACCGCCACCCCACACGCCATGGCTTCGATCAACACACGTCCGAACTGCTCCGTCCAATTGGGTCGGCTGCGCGACGGCAGCACCAGCGCATCCAGTTGCCGTAGATAGGGTGGCATCCGACCCGAGGCAAGCTGCCCATCAAAACAGACCTGGCTGTCCACTCCAAGCTGTCTGGACAGAGCAACCAGCGCCGCCCGGTCAGGGCCACCGCCGGCAATCACCAACTGCCAAGGACCGGGCAGACCCGCCGCCGCTCGAATGAGCAGATCCACTCCCTTTTCCGGCACCAACCGCCCTACATAACCAATCACGAAACCTCGCCCGGGGTCCCGCTGGCCCGGGGGCGAGAATGTCTCTGGATCGACGCCAAACTGGGGGATGACAGCCAGCGGACCAGTGTACCCCTTGTTTCGCCAAACGTCTTCCGCGCCTCGGGATCCGACAATGGCATGGTCCACCCCGCGCAGAACTGCTTTCTCCATCAGGCTGAACGGGACCGGATATCGGCGCTCAAGGTTCTGCCAGGAGAAAAATAGGCTCCTTGCCCCGGCCGAGCGACCCAGCCGCCACGCGTGCCAGGTGGCAAGATTGTAGGGTTCCTCGTCGATGTGGAGGATGTCCGGGCGAGCTTCAGCAATGCGCTTTCCCAGGCGGGGATAGTAATGCAG
>DAOUVM010000272.1 GCA_030667645.1 Ardenticatenales bacterium
TCGTGTCACTGATCGGGCGGCCTGGCACCGTGATCCATGGATGGGGATAATTGAGGATGGGGCGCTGTATGGCGTTGGCGCATGCGACATGAAGGCTTCGCTCGCCGCCATGGTGTACGCTGCGAAAAAGCTCGTTGATGCCGGGGTACACCTGGCAGGCGAGCTGGTGTTGGCGTTTGTAGTCCAGGAAGAGCCCTGCGAAGGGATGGCCATGCGCATCTTGGTGGAAGAAGAAGGCATCCGGCCGGACTGGGTGGTGTTGGGAGAACCGACTGATCTGCATATCTGTCGGGGGCAACGAGGCAGGGTTGAACTGAGAGTGACGACACGCGGCCGGTCCAGCCATGCTGCTCAACCAAGTAGCGGGGAAAACGCCATCTATACTGCGATGCGGTTGATCTTCGGATTGGAGCTTCTCTCCGGCAACCTTGCCGATGATCGCTTTCTGGGGCCGGGCAGTCTCTCCATCACCCAGATAGAGAGCAGTTCACCCAGCCGGAACGCGGTCCCAGATCAATGCTCGTTCTACGTTGACCGCCGGCTCACTTTGGGGGAGAACGAGACGCGCGCTCTGACAGAGATCCAATCTATCATCATGCGCGAAGGTGTCCCGGCAACAGCCGAGATCACTGATTACGAGGGAATCAGCTACACCGGATACCGCTCGAAGGTTCGCAGCGTGTTTCCGCCGTGGGCGCTCCCGATCGAACATCCACTGCTCAAGGCGGCTGCCCAATCCTTGCGCAAGACGTTTGGACACCGACCGGAAATCACGCGGTGGGCCTTTTCCACGGATGGAGTATACACTATGGGTCAGGCGAATATCCCGACGATTGGCTTTGGTCCCGGCCGGCCAGAGAACGCCCATGCTCCCAATGAACATGTCCGGCTCGACAAAGTCCATATGGCGGCCGGGGCCTATGCGCAACTCGCCGTTGATCTTCTGTCGACGATGGCCTGACCGGAGGTGTACTGACGACCGCTTGGCGCGCAGATGGTGTGCCGCAGGTCGGGGCGTCAGAGTTTAGGAGGGTCTATGGAGGTTCACAGCTCAGTTCCAGCCGACGGGGATGTTTCCGCCAAACTGAGACGGATGCTGGAGATCAGTGTTGAACTGAACAGCACGGCAGAGCTGGACACCCTGCTGACCGTCATCATGGATGCAGCCACAGAGCTCACCGGCGCCGAAGCAGCTTCTGTTCTGCTGTTGGACCCCCGGACCCGGGAACTCTATTTCGCTGCTGCTTCACGTGGCTCTCATCCGGGCCTCGTGGGCATGAGGGTTCCGCTAGATTCCAGCATTGCAGGAGGAATCCTCCGAACAGAGCAGCCAAGCATCGTTTCGGATGTGAGCCAGCACCCGCGGCATCATGAAAAGATCGGCAAGGCGGTTGACCACGAAACCCGTTCGCTGTTGGGAGTCCCCATGCTGGCCGAAGGGCATAGAGTGGGAGTGTTGGAAGCCATCAACAAGCGAGGGGGCGAGTTCACTCAAGAGGACATAGGAACACTCACTTCTCTGGCAAGCCTGGCGGCCGTAGCAATCCACCGTGCGGGATTGATCGTCCAATTGAGGGATGCGAACGAGCAACTCGCCGAGCTAGATCGACTAAAGAACAACTTTATCGCTATCGCTTCTCACGAACTGCGCACGCCCCTCGCGATCATCCTGGGTTATGCCAACCTGCTAAAAAGGGACGTCAAGGGAGAAGAACTGGATCAGGTGTTTGAGGCGGCAATGCGTTTGCGCACCCTGATGGAGGGAATGTTCAACCTCCAGTACATTGATGCTGGCAAGTCTCAGCTAACCCTTTCCCGCTTTTGCTTGGTCCACCTGGTCCGAGAGGTTACTGAGGATCAGCGGAGGCTCACCGAAGCAAAAGAGCAGACGGTTCGAGTGCACTTGCCGAAAGAGGACTGTCAAATCACCGCCGATAGAGAGTCGGTTCGACTGGTTCTGGTCAACCTCATCTCAAATGCACTCAAGTTCACTCCTGGAGGAGGGAATATCGAGATCAGTGCTGTCGAAAGGCGGGATGAGGTCTGGGTTTCGGTGCGCGATAATGGAATCGGGATTCCCCAAGCCCTGCAGTCAAGGGTCTTCAACCGTTTCTACCAGGTGGAACCGCCCATGACCCGCTACCACGACGGGCTGGGACTCGGGCTGGCGATATCAAGCGAACTGCTAGAGCTGCAGAACGGAAGGATATGGGTGGAAAGCGAAGCGGGCAAAGGGAGCGAATTCACCTTTGCCCTGCCTCTATCTAGGGAAGCAGACCCAACTGATCCTGTTTCCGAAGACTAGAGCGTGAACACCCCTCCTGGTGCCAGGACCACAGGTTCGCTATCAGTCTCGGCCTGCACGCGCGCTGCCCATAGGTGGGGATCCTGCGCAATCAGATCCCAGGTGTCAAAGTGGACCGGAATCACCGTCTTGGGCGCCAGCAGCTTGACTGCCTTCAAGGCATCGTCTGGTCCCATGGTAAAGTTGTCCCCGATGGGCAGCACCGCCAGGTCCAAACCCTCCTCCCCGTAGAGTTTCATACTGTAAAAGAGGCCGGTGTCGCACGCAAAGCAGACCTTCCCTCCTGTGTTGAGTGTGATGAGCACTCCGGCCGGGGAACCTCCGCAACTCCCGTCTGGTAGAGCAGAGCCATGCTGGGCAATGGTGAGCTTTGCATATCCGAACGGGTGAGAGTAGCCGCCCCCTATATGCTGGGGGTGAACATTGGTTACTCCCTGTCCCTTCAGCCAGTTGCAGATCTCGTGGTTGCTGATGACCATGGCGCCAGTCCGCTTGGCAATTGCCACAGTATCCCCTACGTGGTCACCATGACCGTGCGAAACGATGATGAAATCGGCGGCCATGTTGTCCCCTTTCTCGGCCGCCACCGGGTTGTCGGTAAAAAACGGATCCAGCAACACCTGCGTGCCGTCAATATCCATCCCAAAGGCGGCGTGCCCGTGCCAGGTAAGCTTGAATGCCATTGGGTGCTCCTTGAACTCAGCAGTGCAATATGTGACACTTGCAGTATAATTCAGGCTGTTCCGGGCGTCAATGGATAACCGGCTATGAGTGATTCCAAAAGAACCTTCCGGCTTGCGTGGCTGACGACCAATCCGCCGTTGCGCGGTAGTTGGGTAGTGATCATATTGAGCCTGATCATGATCACTCTGGCGTCCCTGTCGTTAATCACCGGTTTGAGTCTCAGCGAGCCGGGACGCGGCGTGGCTATCCTCTCCGCGGCGCTCTTTCTCTCGTTTGCGGCAACGCTGGTTCAAGCTCCAGCGCGTGTGGGGTATATTGAGCTCACTGACGACGCATTGGCTGCTGGTGGGTGGCCCTTGGGCAGACTAGGCCGGCGACAGATCCCGCGCGAGGCTGTCCGTACGGCCGAATTCGCACCCATCACCAGCCCGCCGCGCTGGCTTCCCTTTGCTTGGGGCATGGTGCAACTGGTGTGCGCGGCCGGGGCGCTTTCCGCGGGCTGGGGCGATGGAAGCGGGCACTGGTATTGGCTGGCTGGTCTGACGGGTGGGTTCTCACTTTGGCCACTAATGGCGGCCCGGTGGCAGGCAGAAATGAGAGTGTTCGTGCTGTACGATCGGCCGGGCGCCAAAAAGCCCGGCTTGATCCGCGGATGGGCCACCCCACATACAGCCGATTCGCTGATCAACACTCTGCGAGGCAAAATGGATTGCCAGGCCACGCCGGGAGAGCTGTCTTCGGCCGGGAATTAGCGTGCCATTGATTCTCAGGCCAGAGTGGGCGCGGCGGAAGCAGCGACCCGGTCACAGGACCCTCGAAATCATCCCTTGTTTCGCAGCCGTTTGTCCGAGCAATCCACCGGGGTTCCCTTCCGGCCAGTTCTCGGCGCTCGAATCTCGTACGCGACAGAGACCACCGGTCGGCTGCCCCCATACTCTGTCCCCCCATTCGGCGGGACCGTCTTCCCCGCCATCGCGGAAGTTGCTTTTCTGAGCAGATGTGGTAAACTACTAGACAGTAACCGATGGGCGTCTTGACGGGTTCCCCCCACCCTAGTCCATTGGTTCTCCTCGGAAGCGTCCAGGTTCCCCCCACCTGGCGCTTCCCTTTTTTTTGTGCCGGTCCGCAAAGGCAGGCTAGCGGACAATGTCCCGCA
>DAOUVM010000032.1 GCA_030667645.1 Ardenticatenales bacterium
GCAAAGGTGGTCTTGTCAAGCATTGCCTGGCTGGTGCGCGACAGGAGGCTGTACATGCCGAGCATATCGTTGCTCTCCCAGGCCGTCAGGTAAGCGGTAGCGACTCCATCTGCGCCGGGGGCAAACTCGGTGGGAGTCGGCAGCGGCGCGATGGTCGCTCCTGGGTTTGGTGTGTCTGGCGAGGGCAGGGCGGGAGACGTTGTCGGCTGCGAAGCGGTCATGGGTGTCCGCTGTTGCTCGCAGGCGTTCAGCCCTAACCCAAGCACCAACAGACAGGCGCAGATTCGCTTCATCAAGCCCCTCCGGTCGCAGTGAGGGGCTGGGAGTTCTGGCTATGCCGGTCCAGTATCTCGGTGAACATAGTGCAGGTGCGGCCTGTCTTCTTTTGACAGGCCGCAGCGACATCTTTTGCCGATTCGATGCCTCGCTTGCGGAGCAGCACAGTCAGGTGGCATAGGGGCAGCCCCATCACATTGGCAAAACAGCCAGCCAGCTTGGCCGCCGGCCGGAACACCGGATCCTGGACGGCATAGGCACCCGCTTTGTCGAGCGGGCCGCCGCTGTACACATACGAAGACATCTCCTCGTTGGTGTATTCGCGCATCGATACCGTGGTGCGGGCAACGCACCCCAACAGGTCGGCCTTGGGGGCTGCAACCAGGGAGAGGGCCGTGAGCACCTCGTGCTCTCGGCCGCGCAGGCGCCGCAAGATCGCTTCCGCTTCTGCTGCATCCTTGGGCTTGCCCACTGCTTTGCCATCCAAGACCACGATGGTGTCAGCCCCGATGATCAGGGAAGAACTCTGAGGACTCATTCGCTCGGCCACGGCCGTCGCTTTTGCCTGGGCAAGACGCTGGGCGGCAGCTATGGCTGACTCGCCGGGGAGAATCGTCTCGCAAACGTTGGCAGTGCATGCCTCGAACTCTAGTCCCAGCACCGCAATTAGCTCCAGTCGCCGTGGTGATGCGGAGGCCAATACCAACGATCGCTCTGTGGTCACCCTGCACATTGGAGGGATTATACTGTCGGCTGGATGGGGCGTCAATTTCAAGATGATTGGCCCAGGCTCAATTGATCGACCCGTATCACTCGCTGAACCCGGCCTCGCAAGATGGTTCGTCGCAGTTCGCCGGAGACGGCCGCGGTCGATAGGGAGTCAAAGAACATCTCTGTGGCTACTGCAAGTAGGTGTAATAATCTGCTATCCGCACGGCGGCTGAGATCACGGTGTGAGGATAGAGCGCCAGGACGATAGCCACAATGAGGACAACCACTAGCACTCCCGTGGTAAGCCAGTCGCCTTGCTCTGCGGGTGGTCCCGAGTGAGTTACCCGCGGGGCGAACAGTGTCCTTGTCATCCGTACGACAGCTATGGCTCCGCCCGCGCTGCCCAGCAGAAGCAGGGCGGCCGCTGCCATGTTCTCCCGAGCAATGAGAGTCGTTGCCATCCAGCGGCCGGCAAATCCCGGCGTCAGGGGGAGACCAGCCAGCGATAGACCGCCCAACACCAGCACGACGGTGGCCAAACGAGCCTGCCAGCCAATCCCGGTCGCCCGGTTAACTCGATCCGAATCGATTCGCGATCGGATGACGGACAGCCCGGTTCCCCACACCGTGAGGCTGACCAGTCGCAGGAGCATCAGAACCCAAGCTGCTTGCAGACCGCCATGGTTCCCCAGCCCTAGGAGCATGAGAAGCGCCCCGATGTCCACCATCAAGTTGCTCACTGACAGATGACCAAAGGTAGTGGTAGTGAGAGCCAGGATCAAACCGATCCCAACTGTGAGGGTGCCGGCAAAGGTGAACCATTGGTATGGAGTCGCGCTGGCGGCGAACCAAGGGAACTGCTCGGACGTGCCCGCGACGATGGTGAGAATGGCAATGTGGAAAAAGCCAAACACTAGCACTTGGGTCAGCGGCTGACCCTCTTTGGCGACTGGCCCCATCCAGAGGTGAAAGGGGACCGCACCCAGGTAGATGGCAAAGCCCAACGTGAGGAGCAGAACAGCCGGGTTCAGCAGGGCCACCTGACCCGGGTTAGCTGCCTGGAAATCGATCTGCCAGCCAGCGATGAGCAGGAGGGGCAGAGCCAGGGTTGTGAAAAGGAAGAAACGCCATGCCCCGCGGGTGGAGCCAAAGCCGGTCCCCTGGATTAACACCGAAATCACACCGGCAGCCAACTCGACCAGCAAGATCCTGAGGACAAGGGCTTCCGTGATCAGGATAGCAGCCGTAATGCCGAGCAGGACAAGCGCGCCGGAGAAGAAGAGATTGTCTGGACGGAAACGTATGGCCAGTAGAAAGAGGGCCGCCGCCACCAGGCTCAGTACGATTAGCACAGAGCGGTCAATGGGAGAGAGCGCCAGGGTCCGGCCGAGGATCTCAATTTCACCGCCCACCACTCGACCGCCCAGAATCGCCTCCCCGGCCGTTTGTGGCACAGCGCTTGTCAACCACGCCAGTGCCAGCGCGGCTGCAGTGCTCAGCAGGGACGCTGCCAGCGTAATCCGCCGCACGACATAGACAGCGAGTGCCAGGATCACAGGTCCGAGGATGAGAAGAACGGGGGCAGGGATCATGTCAATCGCCTCCGTCGGGTCTCCTCGGCACTAACGTGGTGAGCGATGGAGAGGTAGGCTGTGATTGTGGAGATGAGAAAGTCAATCACAACCAGAAAACCAATCGTGACGATCGCTTGTTCCAGTGAATGGTACCAGAGTTCAAACCCAGTCATAAAGGTGAGTAGCCCCATACCGGCCGTCAGGGGCTCATCCGTCAATCCCAGCGCCAGCAGCGCCATTGCCATCAAGGAGATAGACGCCAGATTGATGTGGGCCGGCAGCTCGGGAAGGCTGGCACGGCCGCTGCTCGTGACATGGAGAATGATGATCGCTGCTGACACGCTGATTAGCAGGCGGAACACCGGCTCCGTTGCCAGTTGGGACCGCGCTCGTCGCGATCGCGGGCTGCGATCGCTGTCAGACTCGGACCGCGAACCAGTGTCGCGGTGGAGATCTCCCCAGCGAACCTGACGTGCGGTGAGGTACAGCACCACGCAGATAATCAACCCCACCATGATTTTGAGCACAGCGATCTGAGGCTCCAACACGCGTGTCAGCAGCCAACCGGCCATCACGTACTGGGTCGCCAGCGCCAGCAGGGACCAGCGCCAATCGCGAAGCACCACGAGAATTACGGCCGTCGCGAGTACGCCCAGAGCGGCAGGCTCTTCCCCCAGGAAGGTGAGATAGCTCAGCAGTTCGTTCAGAGTGGGAAATGGGGCCATTGATCTACCCGGGTGAACCGGCCGCGAGCAAAAGCCAACCCAGCGCCAGCAGGATCAACACCCAGAGGAGCGCGCCCTCTCCTTCCAGCACGTCGTGAGCGCTGCGGACTCCGGCCCCGACTCGACTAGCCATCTTTTCTACCAGTCGGTGCAGCGGGTAGAGCGCCAACAGCTCCCAGAGCCGGGTCGCAGGCGCTTGTTGCAGCGGCCGCAATGACTCCGCACCCCAGGCGAGCAAGAGCCCGCCTCCGAGGGGAATCAGGATGCCTAGCCAGACGGGACCGGTGGCCGCGGTAATAGGACCGCTCCGGAGCAGCAGCCCCAGGGCCAGCAGCCCCAGACCACCCCCGGCAGCCAATCGTTCTGGCCGGGCCAAAGGGCGGTTGAACGGGTGGAACAGCGGCCTTGCGGCTGCTGCCAACAATAGCAGGTAGCCGCCGGAGGCCAATATGAGATGCAGCGGCGGTCCTTCCCGCAACCAGCTCTCGTAGAGCAAGAACCGGCCGTCTCCGCCCCAGGTTAGGGGAAGCCCGGCCAGCGCTCCAACCCCGACGCACCCGGCAATCCTGGTTTCCAGGGATTGGGTTTCCATGTTGGATAGAAGCGACAGCAGGCCACCAGCCAGAATCAGAACCATTCCTTCCGCAAGTGCTGCCTTTGGCCCGCACCACAAGCCTGCAAGGATGACGATTCCCGCCTGCCCCGTCATTATCCATCCTGTTGCTTGCCGTTCCCCGCTGGAGAGGACTGCCAGCAAGCCGCTAACTGCCAGACCGGTAAGGAGGAGCGCGCTGATGATCTGGCGCGAGAGAAATGGCATGGCTTCCCACCCGGAAATCTGCGCCAATAGCCAGATGCCGGCCGCGCCGGAGGCCAACTGCGAGATAGTAGCCAGGCGCCCGCTGCTGACACAGCACGGGTGCGTTTCCGTCTCAGTCGCGGCCAGGTGTGTTTCCGAGGCAGTACGGACATGCAGGTGCGGCGGGCGCACCCGTCCCTGGAACAGGTGAAAGGGGTATGGGGCCAACCGAAGGATGATTGCCAGAATGAGCATTACTCCGGCCCATCCTTGAGAGGGCAGGCTTTCGATGGGTAGAGGAGTTTGGCTTGCCTGCAAGGAGAGTGCAGCGCCCCAGAGCAACAGGGTTCCGAGCAACCCCGTGCCCCACCTGAGCGGCGCGCCGGTTTGCGGATCCTCGCTGGCCGGTGGAGCGCTGCACGACCACGCGATAGCCACCATGCCGTCGAGGATCGTCCAGGTGATCGCCAGTGTCAGCAGATTGGCGGGCAGCAACACAATCCACCCCGCCGCCAGCGTGACGAGGGCCAATGCCCAGTCCAATTCGCCGCGCTTTGTCTTCTCCCGCCAGTAGCGCACGCTGGCGCGGATCATGCCAATCAAACCTGCCCCGCGGGCTCCCAATCCCGGCCCTGCATCGTGCTCGTACGGGACCAGGGCGGCTGCCATCGCCGCTGCGGTAAGCGCCAATCCCAGGAACCGCGCTGATTCATTTGCTTGAAGTGATAGCGGGGGAATCAGGGCCTTGAGGGATGACCCCATGGCGAACTGCCGGGGCATCCCCATCGTGCCGGTGCTGACCAGGATCAATACCAAGGCTATGCCTGCCACGGTGGCCACAATCCATCGCCAGTGCAGAGCGGGAGAAAGCGCCAGTAGCAGCCCAGCACCGACGATCAAGGCCAGGGAGGGGAGCAGCAACTCAAACATCTATCCAATTCGAGTAAAACGCAAAGCGCGTTACATAATACGTGGTGCGTGATACGCACCACTTGAGAAGCAATTGTAGCACAGGAACAAACAGGCGCAAAAAGTGGAGGTTTTCATCGCTTGTGGTATAATGCCTCCGATTCTTCACTTTGCCAACGCAGTTTGCCAGGAGAGAGCCGATGGAAATCACAATCAGGGAGTTCAAACACGCGGATGTCGTGACGGTTTCCGGCCGGGTGGACAGCAGCACTGCACCAAAGTTGGACCAGACGCTCAAGGAGCTGATGGACGACAAGCACTATAACATTGTGCTGGATCTGTCTGGTGTTGAGTACATGAGCAGCGCCGGCCTTCGCGCGATGGTCTCCTGCCTGCGCAGAGTCAAGAAAGGTCCGAGGATGGGCGATCTGCGTCTGGCCAATCCCTCCAAGCGGGTCGCAGAGGTCTTGGAACTGGCTGGCTTGGACGAGGTTTTCAGCGTATTTGATGATCTTGTAGGGGCGGTAGGAAGTTTCTAGCCAGCAGGCTCTCTATCGCAGGGATGATTTTTCCTTGCGGCCGTTCTGTCAGGCTTTCAGGATCAATGCCTAACGAGCAGAATCTCGTTATCCCGGGGCAGTACGACTCAATCCAACAGGCGTGCCAGTTCGTCGGCGATGCTGCCGAGTCTGCCGGACTGGACAGCCAATCGGTATTCCACATTCAGTTAGCCGTTGACGAGGCCTGTGCCAATATCGTCGAACATGCCTATGAAGGAGAAGGCAAGGGCGACATTCGCATAGCATGCGGCATGGATGATGTCTGCGAGGGTGCCTGCTTTTATGTGCGCCTGGAGGATCAGGGGCAGCCCTTTGACCCCGATATGGTGGCTGCTCCCAGTCTCGCGACCGATGGCGACGAGTTGAAGATTGGCGGGTTGGGGATGCGCTTTATGCGCAAAGTGATGGATCAGATCGAGTTCAAATTCCAATCTGGATCGAACGAGTTGGTTATGTTCAAACGTATAGAGAAGGACACTTTGCCGCGCGTATGGCGCCGACCACTTGAGCAGAGCGTCTTTCTGGTTGGCGCCCGCGGCCGGTTGGATCATGCCACGGTCCCGGATCTGGAGACTGCTCTGAACCAACTCTTATCGGATGGCCACGTTTATCTGGTCGTGGACCTGAGCCAGGCCAGCTACATTAATAGCGGCGGTCTGCGTGCCCTGGTTTCTGCCTGGCGCGCAGCCCGGAAACAGGGCGGTGACCTGCATCTCTGTGGCGTACACGGTCGGCTGAGAGAGATTATCGAGATGGTTGGTTTTGAGCGGGTATTCCAGATTCACTCGACGCCTTCCGAGGCTGCCAATGCTCTGATCGCATCTTCGGATGCTTGAATCGGGCGCCTGGCTGGTCATCGCACTTCCACTGGCGGTGCTTGCTCTTTGGGTCCTCGGCCGGCGTCTGACAGAATCGCACCGCCAACTGGAACAGAAAGTGGCGGGATTGGAGGCCCTCGGTCAGGTTGGGCGGGCTTTGACAGAGGCGCAACTCAACCCGGCCGCGCTCTACGAGTTGATCTACGAGCAGGCTGGCGCCATCATCGACACAGCCACCTTCCAACTAGGTCTCTTTGAGAACGACTCCTACCGCATAGTGGTTTGGGTACGTGAGGGCGAGCGCCAGGAGCCGGCCGCCTTTGATATTGCTGGTGACCAAGGTTTGGTGGGTTGGGTTCGGCGGCAGAGGGCGCCTCTGCTCATTGGGGACTATCAATCTGAATGGGAGACGCTGCCTGCCCGGCCCCGCTACCTTGGCGAGCGGCCCGCTCGGGCGGCTGCCTTTATACCGCTGATCACTGGCAAAGAGTGCATTGGCGTGCTCGTGGCGCAGAGCTTCACTCCTCACGCTTTCTCTCAGGATGACGTGCGTCGGCTCTTGATTGTTGCCAATCAGGCGGCCTCGGCCATCGCGAGTGCCTGGCTCTATCAGCGAGCCCAGAAACGCGCTGCGCAACTGGAACTGGTGAGCCGGGTTTCTCGCCAAGTCAGGGCTCTGACTCCCCTGCAGGATCTCATCCAGCAGACAGTTGATCTGATCCAAAGCACCTTTGGCTACTATTGCGTCAGCATTTACAATTATGATGTTGGCGCCGGCCAACTTGCTTTGCAGGCGAGCACTATGGACGGAGAGGTCGAGCGCCAATGGCAACTTACGCCCGGCAAAGGTTTGATCAACTGGGCGGTGACTCGTGTGGAAGCCGTGCTGGTCAACGACGTGAATGCGGATTCCCGCTATCTGGCGCTGAGCGGGCTCGCCGACACGCGCGCCGAGATGGTGGTTCCCCTGATCTTGGACGACCAAGTGCTGGGGGCCTTGGATGTGCAGAGTGACCAGTCCGGCGCCTTTGACGCTGAAGATCAATTCGCGCTAGAGGCGCTTGCCGACCAGATAGCACTTGCTATCCACGAATCCCAGTTGTACCATGCCGAACGGCAGCAACGCTCGGTCGCGGAGACGCTGCGGGAAGTGGCGCAGACGATCACTTCCTCGCTGGAACTCGAGACGGTTCTGAATGCGATCCTGGCTGATTTGCGCCGCGTTGTGACCTATGATGCGGCCGCCATCCTGCTGCTAGAGAAGGAGGGCATGGTGATTATCCAGGCAGCACAAGGGTTGCCGAGGGTCGTAGGCGCTCAGGGAAGGAAGTTCTCCCTTGAGGACTCGGAGCGTCTGGCAAGATTGGCCCAGAGCGACGAATCGATTATCTTCGAGTCGCGGGACCCGTCTGGCGGCTACCATCGTCTGCTGAACTTGCCCCCAGAGCACTCTTGTCTGGGCACGCCGCTCCTCGCCCGCGGGGAGCTGATTGGCTTTCTGACCGTGGATGCTCTCGCTCCACAGAGCTCCGGGCCCGAAGATGCGGCTGTTATCGATATCTTTGCCGGTCATGCCGCAGTTGCCATTGACAACGCTCGGCTCTATGCATCCCAGCGGGAGGAAGCCTGGGTCTCATCCGCACTGCTGCAGGTGGCGGAAGCGACCGGCCGGTCCACGGAACTGGATCAGGTGATTGCCACAATTACCCGCATGACGTTGACGTTGGTAGGGGTGGGTCGGTGTGGAATTCTGTTGTGGGATGATGATCGGAGTGGATTCCGAGGGACCCAGTTGGCCGGCCCCGGTACCGATCTGTCGGTCGAGTTCTCCCAGATATGTCTCCGACCGGAGGCATGGCCGCCGCTCGACAGTCTAAAGAGCCGGCCGCAGTCCATCGTCCTCAGCGGGGGGGAAGCGTTAAGCGGGTTGCCAGACGAATTGTTCGATTATTTCGGGCTCGATGCATGGCTCTTGCTCTTGCCTTTGCTGGGCAAGGGAGAGTTGATTGGGGTGGTGCTGGTATCCGGCGAGAAGGCAGATGTGGAATTCGTGCGACGGCGGGTTCAGTTGATCGGCGGCATTGCCAATCAGGCAGCCATGGCGATCGAGAATGCGCAACTGTATGCCGCCCAGCAAGAGGATGCCTACGCAACGATAGCGCTGTTGCAGGTAGCGGAGGCGGTCAACACCCAGGCCGATCTCGCCGACGTTCTGACGACAATAGTGCGCTTGGCTCCGATGCTGGTCGGGGTGGAGCATTGCCTGGTGCTCTACTGGCACTCAGCGGATGGGGTTTTCTCACTTGGACCCGAGTATGGCTTTTCCGACGACGAGCGTGACAGGTTGCGACAAACCGTAGATGATCCGGCCGTCGCCCCCTTTCTGGACACGCTGCGGCTCGCTGGAGAGCCCATCAGGATTGGGGATGGTGAGCGGCTTTCGTTGCCGCCTGGCTGGCAGGCGATATTCGACAGCAGGGTGCTATTGGCGTTGCCTCTGATTGCCCGTCGAGAATTGGTCGGGACCATGTTGGTCTCGTTGCCGGTCGATGGACCGTTCAGCACCCGGCGACAGAACATTCTTGCGGGAATCGCGAACCATGCAGCTATTGCTGTCGACAACGACCGGTTGCGCGCCGAGACGTCCGAGCGGGAGCGCATGGACCGCGAGCTGGAAGTGGCGCGGGAGATCCAATCTAGCTTTCTGCCAGAGACGCAGCCGCAAGAACCTGGCTGGAGCGTGGGATCGTTTTGGCAGGCTGCACGGCGGGTCGGGGGAGACTTTTTCGACTTTTTTCAGTTGCCACGGGTGGGACAGGATGGAGGGTGGGGAGTCGTCATTGCTGATGTAGCGGATAAGGGAGTGCCGGCCGCGCTCTACATGGCTCTCTCCCGCTCCTTGATCCGCACCGTTGCACTCAACAGGGTGAACCCGGCAACCAGTCTGGAGCGAGTCAACAACCTCCTACTCGCCGACTCGCGGTCAGATCTCTTTGTGACTGTGATCTATGGTATCTGGGATATGGCAGAGAACCTTTTCACCTACGCCAACGCAGGGCACAATCCGCCTTTGTGCGTGCGGAGCGGTGGCACAGTAGACACATTGACCGGCGGCGGTATCGTGCTGGGAGTAGTGCCGGACGTCTCGATGGAGGATCGGGAGGTTCGCCTCGAACCAGGGGATGCATTGGTCCTCTACACTGACGGGATCACGGAAGCGATGAACGCAGATGAACAGGAATTCGGTCTGGATCGACTAGAGGCAGTATCCCTTGCCAGCCGGCATCTGTCTGGGCCGGAAATCGTCCACGCCATCCGGGACTGCGTGGACAACTTTGTAGGTCAGACCCCCCAGTCTGATGACCTGACGCTAGTGGTAATCAAGCGCGAGGATGACTCTCCCGTCGAGAAACCCTAGCTCTCTGCACCGCCCTTGTCTGCACCGGGACACATGGCAGGTATCAGAGTCGCCGGGCCGGTCCCACAGGAGCGCGCCGGCCGTCTCTTTCCGGAGGCCGGTGCGGGACCAGATCCAGATCTGCATGTCCGAACTTGGGTTCTCGCCTGTTCGCACACCGGCCGGCGAATCACTCGCTCACGGGGTTAAAGTAGTTGTATGTGGCTCTCGACACGTCAGCCAACAATGGAGAGCTGATTGCCCACTCTAGCCAACCGGGCGAATACAGGAGTTCCACCAGGACATAATCACCGGAGGGACTAAATACGATCCCTGCATCACCGTGTGCCTCGGCCGCCCAGCCATGTTTGTGCGCCAGGCTGGTCCCTTCTGGCATTCCTGCCTCAATGAGCGACCCGATTCGGTTCTGGTTCATTATCTCCAACATGAGCTGGCATTCCTCGGAGGTGATCTCCCCCGGATAGGCTGCCATGAATGCTCCGCCGCCCGCGGCACACTGATAGATCATCTCCAACAGCAAGCCCATGTCTTCTGCCGTTATCTGGATCTTGGGGTCTGGGTTCGTGGTGACGTCGGTTCGCTGATTGGCCTCCGTAGCATAGGTGCGAACCAGATCTTCTTCAAAGGGCACCGCGATGAAGGTGTTGCCCAGTCCCAGGCGCCACATGGACTGAGTCACTTTCTCGGCCCCCAACATCCCATTGTCCTCGCCAGCGATCACGTCTAGCAGGAGGTTGGCAGTAAAGTTCCCGCTCTCTTCTCCCAGTGTCTCGGTGATCAGCTTGGTTTCCTCAATAGTGAGCGGCCGGTCGAGAGTGCGGAACGTCTCCATCACGATTGGAATCTTGATTATGCTCAACCCGGAAAAGGCAACGTCGTGATTGATGCCAAGTGTTTCCCCGCTTTCCAGGTCGATCACAAAGATAGAGTATATCCCGTCGAAATCTGATAGGCGCGTTTCTATCAGCCGGCCCAGGATATCCAGTTCGGGCGCCAGGGGCGGCGACTGGTTGACAACCAGGGTCGCCTGTCGATCTGTGGGCGAGAGCAAGGCTGTTCCTATTAGCGGCTGAGACGCCTCAATGTCCAACTGATACCCAAGCTCACCCGGCTGGAAACCCAGTGTGGCGGGAACGGGCACCGGCGGCTGTGGCGGGGTGTCGCGCGCGGCAGCGATTGTGGCCAGAATCGCCTGCAGGCGCCGCTCGGAGAAGCTGGCTTGCAGGTCGATCGGTGTAGCCTCTACCGGACGGTCCCACATAAAGTCCCAGAATCCGGCCCAGAAACTCTGTGCGTTGCGCTGCTCGATTGCCCGTTGAAGCAGTGTGTCCAGGTCAATGGTAAACTCTACATCGGCTGGGTTCAGGGGGATGTGTTCACCTTGGTAGTAGAGGTCTACCCCAGAGGAATACACGGCTCCAATCTGGCGCGATCCTTCTTCCTCCGTTGATCCGCCGACGTCCACTCCGCCAACCGTCAGGCCGGCCGGGAAGCGCTCGCGAAAGTTAGAGTAGCTGTTGAGCTGGATGGCGAGAACAGCTGCTCCGACTACGATCAGGATGATTGCTCCCAATTCGACCCACGCAGTAGCCCCTCTTCGGCTCACTGAACTTCCTCCTAAGCTGTCGGCCTCACAATCTGATGCTCAAGGCATTCACAGTAGAGCGCCGCCCCGGGTGAGGCGGCGCGGTTAAAGTATAGCACAGTTGAGAATGACGGACAAACGCGATGGGGGGAGAGGCCACCGGAACCTGCCCAACCGGCCCGCAACATCAAATGCCGGGGCTCGGGAAAGGGGTCCGGCGCGGGGGGAGGGTGGTATGGTTCGAACAGGGGGCGACGCACCCCAATCCCGGCCCGCTCCTTTTCGTTTGCAGCGCGGAGCCGGAGAGGGAACAGTGTTTTTGCGGTTTCTCGATGCCCCTCGACACGGCTACCTTGACACCCACCTGGTCGGGTGCTATTATCCTGAGCGGTTCTGTAGCGGCGGCATGACCCTCCTATGTCCCGCTGCGTGAAAGTGTGTGCCACCAGTCGCCTGGAAATCGCGAGAGAAACCGATGCAGCTAGGGAGTGGACCGCCCAGACGGAGGTCCGGCTCTAATCCTATCCGAGTCCTGATTCTGCTTGTCCTCATTGTTGCAGGGCTCTACATCATTACCGTCAAGCCGGAGACCATTCCTCAGCCGTTTCAGGCCACTCCAACGCCC
>DAOUVM010000117.1 GCA_030667645.1 Ardenticatenales bacterium
CCGACCGCGATGGCTGCGTAAGCGTGGTCCTCGCCGGAAGCGTCTCGCCCCTGCCAGCGTGAACTGTCACCGATGTTCACAATGCCAACGGGTACTTTCAACCGGCCGCTTTTCGACCATCCGCAGTAGGTTTTTCTGGCTGCCCGGGTCGCCCTCCATTTTTCGCAAGATCGATCCCCAGATCGTGCCGGTGCAGCCATCACCATCGGCTTTCCCGGCTGGCCGGAGAACGGTCCAAGCGCTCTTGGTATGGCTCCGATGAGCGGTGCACCGGGGATTCTTGGACTGACCCGCGTGTCACAACTGGGCTGCAGCCAATCTCGATCTGATCAGTGCAGAGCACGGCATGGAGAGGTCCGCGATTCAGGGGGCGCAAGTGACCTTCGTCAATCGACCTCCATGTTGGGAACTGCCGGCGCCAGGTTGTCGAGCCCCCATGCGAAAATGAGAAATGACACAGTGTCACGTGGCGTGGCAGCGATCCGCGTGCAGGGGAAAAAGGCGTGGTGGAAACAATTGATTGGTGGGATTGGCTCGAGTCGACCTCCACTTTGAGAACTTCTGGTTGGCATCTAGTCGATGCCGGTGCTATACTGGTCCCATGAGCATCCATTTCACGCATGATACCTTTCTGACGCCGTTTACCTGGCGCTATGGCTCGGCCGGAATGCGTGCCATCTGGTCCGAGGTACACAAGCGACGCTTGTGGCGGCGCATCTGGGTTTCGCTGGCCGAGGCGCAGCAGCCGGCCGGCCTGGTGAGTGCGGATCAGGTGGCCGATCTGCGCGCTCACGCTCATCAGGTGGATGTTGCCCTCGCCCATGCTATCGAGGCAGAGATCCATCACGATCTAATGGCCGAGATACGCGTCTTTGCCGGCCAATGTCCTGTTGGCGGGGGAGTTATCCACCTCGGAGCGACCAGCGCAGATGTGGAGGACAACGCCGATGCCTTGCGGCTGCGCGGGGCGTTGGACCTTGTCCTGGAGCGTCTGGCGGTCGTGCAAGAGGGCCTTTCGCAGCAGATTGAGCGCTGGGCAGAGACTCCTGCCCTGGGCTGGACCCACCTCCAACCGGCCGAGCCCACCACATTGGGCTACCGGATGGCACAGTACGGACAGGACCTGATGATGGACCATGCCCAATTGCGCCAGGTGCGGAACGCGATCCGGGGCAAGGGCCTCAAGGGGGCCGTGGGTACGTCAGCATCCTTTGCGCAATTGCTCGCTGGATCCGGGATTACGCCGGCCGAACTGGAATCGCGGGTGATGGCGACCCTTGACCTTCCATCGTTTGCGGTGACGACACAGACGTACCCGCGCAAGCAAGATTGGCTGGTGCTGAATGCCCTGGCTGGGTTGGCGGGCAGTCTGTACCGGCTGGCTTTTGACTTGCGGCTGCTCCAGTCCCCGTCGCTGGGCGAGTGGTCCGAGCCCTTTGAATCTGCGCAGGTTGGCTCATCTGCCATGCCGTTCAAGCGCAATCCGATCAATGCAGAGAACATGGGCAGTTTGGCCCGCCTCGTCGCGGCCTTTCCCCGTGTTGCCTGGGACAACGCTGCCCATTCGCTGCTGGAGCGCACGCTGGATGATTCGGCCAATCGGCGCGTGATCTTGCCGGAAGCGTTCCTGGCCACTGACGAGTTGTTGATCCGAGCTGATCGGGTGGTGCGCGCATTACAGGTCAACGAGGCTGCCGTGGCGAGAAACCTGGGAGCCTATGGCGCCTTTGCCGCCACCGAGCCAGTCATGATGGAGCTGGTCCGCAGTGGAGCCGATCGCCAGGTGATGCACGAGTTGATTCGGGGGCACTGCATGGCGGCCTGGACGGCCGTGGCGGCCGGCGAAGCCAACCCGTTGCCCCAACTGCTGGCTTCCGACCCGGAAATCAGGCAATTCATATCGGAAGCGCGAGTGTTGGAACTGATGGATGTGACCGGCTATATCGGTGATGCGCCGTCGCGGGCGAGAGCGCTGGCGGCTCGAATCCGTAGGGAATCCGGGGCATCATGAGCTATGGATGCTGACGCGGGCCGCAAGGACCCGTCTGCGGTTGCCCTGGCACCAGTCTCATGCAAGTCATTCTGACCCACGAAAACGCCGATTTCGATGCTATCGCCTCCTTGCTGGCGGCTAGAAAGCTTAATCCGGCCGCGACGCCGGTTCTCCCTCGCAGGATCAACCGCAATGTGCGCCATTTCATCACCCTGTACTGGGATGCGCTGCCCTTCACCCAACCTGAGGACCTGCCGCGCCGCAGCCGCATCGACCGGGTCATTCTGGTAGATACGCAGGGACTCACCAACTTGAAGGGTATGTGCCGGAATCCCCAGGTCCGGGTGATCGATCACCACCCCATGGCCGATGACCTTGATCCCACCTGGTCCGTGGAAGGTGATCCCATCGGCGCCACGACGACTCTACTGGCGGAGCGCTTTCCGGAGCAGGGGATTCGGTTGACGCCTATCGAGGCTACTTTGTTGCTGCTGGGGATCTATGAGGATACGGGTTCGCTTAGCTACAATGCCACCACAGCCCGAGATGTACGCTGCGCTGCCTGGTTGCTGGACCAGCGGGCTGATCTCGGCCTCACGGTTCGATTCCTCCACCATCCCCTTTCTTCCGAGCAACGAGCCCTGTTTCTGGAGTTGCAGGATGCGTCCGAGATCCACGAATTCGAAGGTCAGTCCGTGGTGGTGGCGACGGCAATCGCGCTGGACTATGTGGAAGAGATCTCCACCCTGGCGCACAAGCTGCGGGATCTGTTTGAACCGGAGGCTCTCTTTTTGCTGGTCCAACTCGATCAGCACATTCAGATGGTGGCCCGTAGCACCACCGATACGATCGACGTGGGACGTGTTACCGTCCATTTCGGGGGTGGAGGGCATGACCGAGCGGCCGCGGCCATCATTAGGGACAAGGAACTGTCGGCGGCGCGAGCGGAACTGCTGGAGACGCTGCCGCGTTTTGTCCGGCCGCTGGCGAGGGTGGCGCAGCTCATGTCTCATGGTGTGGAGACTCTCCCGCCCGATGCAACCATCAACCAGGCGCACGAGCGGGTGCTTCGGCTTGGGTACGAGGGCTACCCTGTAGTGGATGACGACCGGATCATCGGCCTACTCACCCGCCGTGACATTGACCACGCTCTGCAACACAAGCTTGGCAATGCTGTTGTGGAGCGGTTCATGTCTCCAGGGGATGTGAGTGTCGGGCCAGATGACTCGGTTCCCCACCTCCAGCGCGTGATGATGGAGAAAGGGTGGGGGCAGATTCCGGTAGTTTCCCCTCAGGACGGCCGGGTCGTCGGCATCGTCACCCGCACTGATGTCATAAACCTATGGCAGCCTCGGCCTGACGGCTCTGAACGGGACCAGTTGCTCCCCGTGCTGGAGCGTATGCTTCCTGAGCCCATTCTAGCGCTGGTCGGGAGGGCTGGTCATTTGGCACAAGAGATGGGCTTGCAGATATATTTTGTTGGCGGGCCTGTACGTGACCTCCTACTCGGCAACTCCAATGTGGACCTGGACATGGTGGTGGAGGGGCATGCAATCGCTCTTTGCGAGGAATTGGTTCGTCTCTTTGGCGGACGGGTGCGAACCCATACTCGCTTTGGCACTGCCAAATGGCTGCTGGATGATCGCTTTTGGGATCAGTTCGGCGCCGGTGAAGAAGAGCATCTGAGCCTCCCCCCATCTGTGGATTTCGTGGCCGCCAGAACCGAGTTCTACGACCGGCCGACAGCTCTCCCTCAGGTCGCAAGAGGTTCCATCAAACTCGATTTGCACCGGCGGGATTTCACCATCAATACGCTGGCGATCCGGTTGAATCCGGACCGTTTTGGGCAGCTTTTGGATTTTTATGGTGGCAGGCGTGATCTGCAAGCCGGGGTGATCCGAGTCCTTCACAGCCTGAGTTTCATTGATGATCCAACGCGGATTCTTCGCGCAGTCCGTTTCGAGCAGCGGCTGGGTTTTCGCATTGAACCTCGCACCGAAGAGCTGCTGTCCCACTCGGTCGCTCTGCTGGATCGGGTCACGGGCGATCGAATTCGGCACGAGATGGAACTGCTGCTGCGCGAACCCAAGCCGGAATTGGGATTTGCAAGGCTGGCAGAGTTGGGGGTGCTTGCTCAGATCCACCCTGCGCTGAGCTTTGATGCCTGGATCGAGAACTGCTTTGTGCGCCTGCGGGAGTTGCTAGCCACCTCGGATTGGGGACTTGTCGTCGATGACTATTTGATCGAGTTCACTCACTTTGGCCTGCTGACCTTTCGGATGGATCTGGCGGAGGTGGAGGCTGTGGAAAGCCGGCTGCGGGTGCGCCGGCCCACGTCCGAGCATATTCGCCTGCTACATGCGCTCAAGGAGAAACTCCAGCTCCTTGCCCATCCCCAGGCCCCGAGCGCCGTTTTTCAGATGCTTCAGGCGTATCCCAGGCGAGTGCTGTTGGTTGCCTATGCTGCCGTCGAGGATCCACCGGTGCGGGAGTCGATTCGCCTCTACGTGGACCAGTGGGAGCAGACCACGACTGCGATCACCGGTCACGACTTGCGCCTGTTGGGATTGGAGCCCGGCCCGGTGTACCAGGAGCTCCTGAGCGAGCTATTGTATGCCAAGTTGGACGGCCGGATCAGCACAGAGGAGGAGGAGCGGGCCTACCTCGATCTGCTACTGAGCCGGCGCGACGACCAGCAGTGTGCGGACGGGGGCGCAGTGTGATCAAGCAGGTGCCGTGACTCTCTACGATTCGTTCACCAAGTTGGCGGCACCCCCCCCAGAAGTCGATCCCGGGAAAGACTAGCGCATGTCGCGGCGTCCGGGCTCGGTCGGAAACGCTGCTTGCTCTAGATTCCCCTGCTGATAGAGGTCCAGTGCCTCGCGACCGGTCAGCTCTCCGCCTGTTGGCGCCAGATACATCTGGATGTCGGCCGCCGACAGCGTCATATAGGCATTGGGTCCAAAGCCGCCGCTGATGACGGCTTGAACGTCCTGCTCCACGACGAACTGGGAGGCCAGCACACCGGCTCCGCCCGTGGCGCCCACACCAGGATTGGCGCATGCTTCCCAGGATCCGGTCTCTGTGTTCACGATGGAAAGGTACGCAGCTCGCCCGAACCGAGAGTCGACCGGTCCATCAAGCGAGTCCGTTGAGGTTGTTATTACGATTCTCATCATTCGGTCTGCTTCCATTCGTTCAAGACCCTGCAGCGGTGGAGCCAACCTCGGGAGTGGCCATGATTGCACCCGCGGCTCTGATGCTGAACAGAAAGACCGCCACCAGCCGGTCCGGCGTTCTCGGCGACGACTCTTGGTACTCTTTCAGAAACAACTTGGCGGTTTTGTGACCGCTCTACCCGTGAATCACCATTGAGAACGGGAAGTGATTCCTTGACAAGTGCTTTGGACCAGCCACACTCGAATCCCTTGATCGCTCTCCGGATGGCGGTCTAGCCACGGGTCATTGACGTGTTGCACTTGGGGCATGCAACTTTGTAGCACGGTCGGCCGCGAGTGTGTGCCACCTGATGGCCGCACTTGGGGCAGACGCATTGTCCCTCGGGTCCGGCCGCCTTTGAACCACCCATGCGGCCGCCACCCGGACCGGTACCTCGGTCCCGGCCACTGCCACGGTTCCCACCTCTTCCCACGGGTCCTACCTCCTTCCGATGACCAAGAACTGAACGGGTCCGACCGGTGTCACGCTCTTTTCGCTGCGCGGTCAGCCCTTCCCTCAAGGCTCAGCGGTTGCTTCTAGTAGACAAATAGGGACAGCGGCCAAGAACACCGCTGAGATCACAGTCTATTCCGTTGCTGGCACTGGCTGACAAGGTGATGAGCATGCTGTCAACAACATCAAGTGTCGGTCATGGCTTTTCGAAACCGACTCGATGGCCTGCCAGATCCCCTGCAGCTACTCTTGTTCCAACTCATTGAGCCGCTCTCTGATCTGCTTGAGCGCCTCCTCCATGCTGGCCGCCTGAGCCTTGAGGCAGTCTTGTTCTTGCTCCCCGGATACGCTGGGAGCAACCCAGGCCGGGGCAAAGCGGTCGGGTATGGGTGGTTCGTAAAAGCGGTATCGCCAGCCACGACCTGGGCCGCCTCGCCGCCGGAAGCCCCAACCGGGAAACGGGTGAGCGCTTCTGGCCATTCCGATCTCTCCGCAAGGGCCAAACCCTCGGCCGGTCATTGAGCCCATACCCATGGGTCCAGTTCTATCTCTACCGGGCATCTATTTCACCTCCTTACATCCAATATCATGCTCATGAGTTCCTTCGATGATGTTGTCGGCGCTGCAATCTGCGACGACGGCGTCCCTGGCCGCATTCTCCAGTTCCCGGCGCCATCCTTAGGGACGGTTCGCGGTCCGGTGGATATTGCATGGGCAGCGTTCGGCTGGCTGATCTGGAACGCCGTTCCAGCAGGTCCAGTGCCAGCGACGCCAGGCGAGGGACGACCTCACGCCCGGTCCAAAGGAGGGCCGATCCGATGGTGGGAAGAGCCCACTCACGCAGCGATGCGGGCGCCGGATGGACGGGTGCAGGCGCCGGAACCGGAACCATCTCGGCGGATACCACGGGCTCAATCGCCTCTCCATACACTATCGCGCCCTGCGGGCAGACATCTATGCAGGTTTCGCATCCTTCACACAGGCTATCCTCAATGGATGCTGCATCCCCGAGCAGGGCAATGGCGCCGACTGGGCAGACGCCGATGCACTCTCCACAGCCGTTGCAGCGTACGCTGTCGATGTAGATCATCCGGTATCACCACCTCCCTGATCCGGGTCTCGCTCCGATCGTTCATATGCGGCCAGCAAGTGGTCTATCTCTTGACGAGTGCGAGCCAGGTCGCCGGTCCATTCCGCCAGGTCGTGTTCACCCTCCGGTGTGACTCTGTACACCCGACGTTGCGGTCCCCGACTCTCGGAATCCCACTCTGACGTGACCATGCCGGCCGCTTCCATATCCCGCAGGGCGCGGTAGACCAGGCTTGGGTCCAACATGTCGGGGCTAAAGCCGAATTCACCCAATCTGTTCATCAAGCTGTAGCCGTGCGCCCTGCGCTGGTGGAGCATCACCAGCAGACAGGGTTGCAGAAAGCTCATCACCCGCCGTCGTCTGCCGTGCCGTTGTCCTCTCTGTCTTCTTCTTCTGCCCATCATCATCCACTGTCTTGCCTCAATGCCTATAGCATAGCAGACTATAGACAAAATGTCAATATGTCAATCTGATGTTCAAACACGAGTTTGGATAATCGCCATTCTCCGCCTACTAGCAGTTTGTCGGAGAACCTCACTTGTCCGCCGACATGATCGCAGTAAACTTCAGGCATGAACAGGAAATTCAAAACCGCCAATTACGAAGAAACGCTTAATCTCATGGTCAGCTTGAAGGATGTCCTGCC
>DAOUVM010000026.1 GCA_030667645.1 Ardenticatenales bacterium
ATAGCCAGCGGCAAAGACGTGGCACGGATCAAAGCAGACGCCAAGCCGTTTCCCTCCGCCAGTTTCCGCTGCGTCGAGCAGCCAGGCCAGTTGTTCAAAGCGATAACCCAGATTGCTTCCCTGCCCGGCCATCGTCTCCAGACAGAGCGTGACCGGCGCCTCTGGAAGATCCTGCCCGAGGCGGATCAGGGCGGCCGCTATCCGCTCCAGACCCGCATCCTCACCAGACCCCGTATGCGACCCAGGGTGAATTGTGAGGATGGGGATCTGGAGCAGTACAGCCCGCTCCATCTCTACCTTGAGCGCCTGATAGGACTTTTCCCACAGATCTTTTTTGGGAGAGGCGATATTGATGAGATAGGATGCGTGACCGGCAACGGGCCACAGATCCGGGTGGGCCTCCCGCGCCGTTTTCCACAGCGTCAGTTCATCCTTGGTGATAGGTTTGGCGTGCCACTGGCGGTTGTTTTTGGTGAACAGCATGAGCGAATCGCAGGTGAGCTCCTGTGCTCGCTCAAAGACGTGGTGCACGCCCCCCGTAGTGGAAATGACTGCGCCGAGTCTCATAGTTTTCTCAGGACCAGTCCTTGGTAGAGTTCTGGCCTTCGGTCCCCGAACGAGTCCAACTCGAACTCGCCGGGGATGTGGACTACCTTTTTTTGGTGTGCTAGTGCCAGGTCGAGTTCAGCGGTGATGATCATCTCGCTGTGGTCGTCTGCCTCTTGCAGGGGCCGACCGCTGGGTAAAAGGATCTGGCTCCGACCCAGGAAGGGTGTGCCTCGTTCTTCCCCTACCCGATTGGCGGAGATGAGAAAGACTCTGCTGGCACGCGCAGCCGCCTTGGTGACGAAATCGGCAAAGTCGGCCGAGGCGCGCGGCCAATTGGTGGGGTGGACAAGGATTTCAGCCCCCTGCAGTGCCAGCACGCGGGGAGCTTCCGGGAAGCGGAGATCATAGCAGATGAGTGGTCCCAGAATGCCGACCGGTGTTTCGATTACTCGTAGCGAGTCGCCAGCGCACACAAAGCGGTCCACACCCAATACCGGCAGGTGGGTTTTGCGGTAGATGGCCACCAATCCCTCTGGCCCAGTCAGCAGGGCGCTGTTGTAGATGGCCTTTCCGGCCGTCTCTAGCATTCCCACCATCGCATAGACACCTAGTTCCGCGCAGGCGGCCGCGAGTGCGACCGAGGTGGGGCCGGGAATCGGCTCAGCCGCTCTCGCACCTTCTTCCCGGCTATTGAACACATAGCCGCCGAGACTGCACTCTGGAAAGACGATGAGCTTGGCTCCCGTTGCGGCCGCCTCTCGGAGCCAGTTCAGGATCGCTTGCCGATTGCCGGCCAGATCTCCAAGCCGGGGGTCCATCTGTACGGCTGCCACTCTGATAGATGTGTCGTCTTTCATCGCTTTCTCTTTTTCCACGCCACCGATGCTGCCAAGAGTACGATCGGCCCCTCCAGCAAGAGATGACCCAGGAATGTAGGTCCAGGCATAGAGCCTCTGTCGAATAGGCATCGCTTCCACGGCCGGCGGCCCAGATCAAACGGGAAGAGCCACATCAAGCGCGACCAATTGCCGCGCCGGGTGTCGCAGCCGTCCAACTCATCCGCCGCCAGGTGCACCAACCCTCCCAGCCAAGTGGACCAGAAACCCCATCGCCGCCCGGCGAATCCGGCCATCAGTCCGGTACACAGGGGAGTATGTGTCACTGTCCGGTGGGCCACGAGTTTCGGCACAAAGGGCACCAGCAGGTAGTCCACATCAGGCAGCACGCCTCCCCATTGCATACCTCTGCTGTTCACCGGGACACCGGCCCGCGCAAGGACTTGCGCGGCCAGGTAGGCAATGGAAAGATGAGTAATCGGATTCACAGCGCACACTCCATGTCGGTATTCTATCAGATTCTCACTCCCGTGGCCGTTCCTTGACAAACGGTTGGGATGGGATACGATTGCCAGCTTTGTATGACCCCTGGTCAGGAGTCCGAGGATGTCCGAAATAGCCAAGCCCATAGTGCCAAGTTACCCTCAACTGATGCGGTTCTTTGGCCCGCTGGCATTGAGCAATTCAATGATGACGCTAGAGCCGCTGATCCTCATTACGGCGATGTCACACGCGCTCCACTCCGAGTTGACGCTGGCAGGGTACAATGTGATGTTTGGCATCGCGCTGGTGATAGAGGCCCCTGTCATCATGCTACTGTCCGCCTCCACGGCGCTGTCCCAGACGCAGCATGCTTTCTATCGCTTGTTCCGGTTCATGCTGGCGCTGGGGGGCCTGGTAGTGGCCATTGGGTTTCTGGTTTCGCTGACGCCGATCTATGGGTGGTTGGTGTTGGGTCTTATGCAGATCCCGTCGGCAGTGGCAGAGGCAGCGCGGCCGGCGCTGGTCATCATGTCGATCTGGTCCTTCCCCGTAGCCTGGCGGCGAATGCTGCAGGGGGTGCTGATCGCCCACAATCGCACACCCATTGTTACGCTGGCGACGGTGGTACGTCTGGCGGCGCTGGCGGCCGCGCTTGTCATCGGCAGGCGTCTGATGCCGGACCGGATGTTGATCGTGAGCGCCCTGGCCATGCAGGCGTCCGTCATCGCCGAGTCGTTGATCGTCACGGCGCCGGCATTTGGTGTCGTGCGGAAGCTTCCCGTCGGGCCCGAAGGGAGACCTCTCACCTGGCGCCGTCTGTCTGGCTTTTATCAACCACTGGCGACAATGATGGTGCTGCGACAGATTAGCCGGCCGATGCTCAGCGCGGGCATTGCGGCCGCGTTCCTCCCCCAACGCTCGTTGGCCGCCTGGTCGGTGGCCTGGAGCCTCGTGCTGCTGCCTTTTGGCGTGACCCTGGGGCTGGAGCAGGTGGCAATCGCCAAAGGGACGAGCGAAGCAGCAAAGGCCCGTGTCCGGCGGTTTATCTGGGGAGTCGGCCTCACCCTTGCAGGTGTGATGGTGGCCATCACCTGTACCCCACTGGTTCACCCAATGCTAGAGTTTCTCTTTGACCTCAGCCCTGAGGTAGAGCCAATGGTCGTGTTTGTGTTGCGCTGGACGGCAATGCTCCCGCTGCTCCAGAGCTTGCAGGGCTTGCTGCGGGGTGTGGCGATCGGGGAAGAGAGGACGGGGGACGTACGGACGGCGATGGTGGCAAGTCTGGCGGCCGTGGCGCTGATTACCATCGTCGGGCCGAGGCTGGGCGTGTTCTCGGGCATTGCAATTGGCGCGCTGGCCACCATGTTGTCGGCCTTGGCGGAGGTGGGCTGGTTGGGTTGGCGGGAGCGACGCACGCAGGGTGTGTGAGCCCACGCGATAGGCCGACCGGTTGCCTACTCTTGCCGGAGCACCGCCCTTAGGCGTTGGGGGAAGTCAGTGAACAGCCCGGCCACGCCGGCTGCTATGAACCGGCGCATGTCTTCTTTGCGGTTGACCGTGTAGAGGTTCACGGCGATGCCTGTTTCGGCAGCGGCCCGGATCTGCTCATCATCGACCGTGGGCGCCCACGCGTTGTAGGTCCTGAATTCCGGCTCTATACCCAAATCGCTGACAAGGGCCTGCACTCTGATCTCTGGATTGCCGCGCTGGATATCGCGCAGCCAGCCGTGCTCAAAGGACGAGATGATGACACGATGTGTCTCAATCCCCAGTTCATCCAGCAGGCCAAGCACACGGCTGGCAATCGGAAAGCCCTCCATCGGTGGGGGGATACGTTTGAGTTCCAGGTTGATGCGCCAGTTCGTCTCCTGGGTAAAGGCGAGCGCCTCCCGCAGTGTGGGAATCTTTTCCCCTCGGAAGGCGGCCTGTTCGGCCGGTGTCACTCTCCCGTCCGTGATCTGACCAAATGGGTCAGTTTCCAGAAACCACGTGCCAGCGTCCAGTGAGCGGACCTGAGCCAGTGTAAAGGTTGTCACCATCCACGGGGAGCGGCTGGGAAAGCGTGCGGCTGCGTTGGTCGTGCGGGCCAGCGAATCATCGTGCAAGAGTACGAGTTCTTTGTCGGCCGTCACCAGCACGTCGGTCTCCCACAGGTCGGCTCCGATTTCGAGCGCCTTGCGCGCAGCCGCCAGCGTGTTCTCCGGGGCCAGACTGCGAGCCCCACGGTGTGCAATGTTCAGGACGCTGGCCATTTGGCTCTCCATAGTGTGGGATCAACCGTGGACGCGGCGCGGCCGGCTAAAAGGCTACTCTGTAGCCTGCGGCGGGGACCAGGTGGGCGAACGGGTTGATCATGCATGCGCCGCGACACACAAGCGGCGTACCGTTTGAGATGGTCGGGATGCCAGGCGCCTATTGTTCGGACCACAGGATTCGGCGTTGACCGCCGTGGGCTGCGGATTCTTCCTGGCTGTGCTCGCTGCTGACGCTCCCCATCAGGGCGAGGCGTTGCGATTCTTCTCTTCTCCGGCGGAGCAGTCCAACCAGAGCACCTGGTAAGGCCGAAGCACCGGGCACAATTGCTGGCCCGCTGCGCCGTATGGCTCGCCCGAAATCATGTCGAGCAGCGGACCGGTGAAATCGGCAGCCGGCAGCCGGCAGGATTGTTCTCCTCCAGAGACGTTGTGTATGCATAGGACTCGATCCTGTCCATCCGGCGAGGTGCGGAGGAGGGTCAAGAGCGCCGGATTGTCGGAGATGACCCGCTGGCTGCCGTGGGGGTCAAAGGCACGATGGCTGGCACGCTGGCGCAGCAGGTGGGTAAACGCGGAAAAGACCTGGTGGCGGATAGACCTGGGGTCGGCCAACTCTGCCTCAAGCTCCGCACGCTGGAGATTCTGGCGGTTGATGGAGCGGGGTCGGCCGGTCTGTGCCACGCCTTCGGGCCAACTTCTGGAGCCGAACAGGCTGTGCGCGTAGATGCCCGGTACACCGATGAGCGCCAGCATGATCGCCTGGGAGATCATAAAACGGCCGATCTGGGTCGCCTGCGGTTCACCCCCATGGGGGTCAGAGAGAGCGTCAAAGTACGAGATGTTGAGTTCGTACACGCTCCGACCGCCGTCCGGGTTGGTCCTGTAAGAGACGTGCCCGCCGTGCGCCAGGGTTTGATCTACCAGCGCCTGGACTTCGACCGGGGAGAGGATGCCCCGGGCCGGCATGACGCCGATTCCATCGTGGGAAGCGGTGAAATTGAAAAAGGTGACCTGGTCCGAGGGAAGCGAGAGGCCGGCTGCCCAGCGGGAGAGGTGGGTTGCCTGGCCGGTCTGGATAGCGTTCAGTGCAAGCGGCGCCAGTGGGAACTGGTAGACCATCTGGGCTTCATGGGTTCCATCGCCAAAATAGGTGATATTCTCCTCGTGGGGGACGTTGGTTTCGGTGACGAGTTTGACGTCGGGGGCCACCGCGTCCAGCACGGCACGGACGAGCTGCACTACCCGGTGCGTTTGCTCCAGATGGATGCAGTTGGTTCCGACGGATTTCCAGAGATAGGCGATGGCGTCGAGCCGGATGAGGGACGCTCCATGCGCGACATAGAGGAGCAAGACCTCAATCACCCGCAGCAGCACGTCTGGATTCGCAAAATTCAGGTCGATCTGGTCACCGCTAAAGGTGGTCCAGACCAGCTTTTCGCCCGAAGGGGTGTGAACGGGAGTTAGGAGAGGCCGGGCCCGCGGCCGGGTAACCCGGGACAGGTCGACACCGGGTTCGATGGTGACAAAGTACTCGGCATAGTCTGGATCATCCTGAAGAAATCGTTGGAACCAGTCGCTCTGGGAGGAGATGTGGTTGATGACGGCATCGAACATCAGGGCAAAGTCAGGCCTCAGTTGAGCGACATCGTCCCAGCTTCCCAAGGCTGGATCAACCCGAGTATAGTCGATAACCGAAAAGCCATCGTCAGAAGAGTAGGGGAAGAAGGGGAGAATGTGGACCCCGGCAATGGCTCCTTTGACCTGAAGGCGCAGGAACTCGGCCAGGCTTTGCAGAGGGTGCCGGCCGGGCTCGCGGATCTGGTCACCGTAGGTGATGAGGATAGAGTCGGTGTGACTGAACGGCTTGGCGGAGGTCAGCATCTCTGGGTTCAGGCGATGGAACTCGGCCAGCAGGCTTTCAAGTTGTGGGTAGCATTGGCGATCGATTGCGCGACCGTACAGAAAAACCAGGTGATCCTGGATGCGCACCGTCAGTTCGGGAGGGATATGGAGAACGGTATTGGGCATGGGCTTGGGCTACCCTTGGAAACTATCCAGCAGTGGTCCGAGAGCGGCGGCCAGCGCACGATAGGAAAAGTGGCGGCGGCCGAGCTCAAAATTGTGGTTCACCATCTGTTGCCGCCGCGATGGGTTGGTCAGCAGATGGTGGGCCTGAGAGACAGCCTGATCCGATACTTTGCCATCAATCTCTACCAGGTCAAAGCCGAGGGGGCCGATGTCGGCCTGATAGACGGGGTAGCGATTGACCATCGCGGGACGCTGAAAGTAGACGGTCTCTAGCAGCGCGTTGCCAAAGCCTTCGCACAAGCTGGGATAGGTGACAAAATCGGCATGAGGGTAGGCATCCCAGAGGCTGTAGATCTTGCGGCCGTCCGAAGCTGTGCCCCGGTGGCTGTCAAACAGGTCGGCAATGTAGCGCAGGTCCACTCCGGCCGAGGAGGCCTGTCTCTGCAAGCGGTGCAGGTACTCCAACCCTTCGTCGCCGGCGTGGTGGGTGATAACGAGAACGGTGCGCGCTGCATCCTCGGCTTGCTCTGCGTTGGCGAACAGGGTGTTCAGGCGGCTGCAGAGATCAATCGACAGCTCGATGCCCTTGCGTGGAACCACCCGAGTGGGCTGTAGAATCATGATATCCCCGGCCGACAGCCTAATAGCCTGGCGCAGGTCAGCATTGTAATCGTCAATCTCCCGCGCCGGCGTGTTGCCCGTGCTGCCTGCAGGGGTAGTGAAATCAAATACGTTGGGGATGACGACCGACTCTATGCCCCGGCGGCTCTTGAGGTCGGCCTGGGCAAGCGAGTTGATGACCACATGGCGCAGGTTGGGCAGATCGGGTGGGAAGGTGCTTTCCAGGATGTCGGGGACAGAGCTGATCTGGAAGCGCTCCCGCTCCCAATAAAAGTCGTGGTTGTGGGCGATTGCCGGCAGCCCGGTATCCAACAATACCTCGCGCCATGCCTCTCCCAGCGGAATCTGCATGGGGATGCTAAAGATGTTTTCAGGGATGATCAGGTCTATCTGAAAATCTGAGACGAACGCCATGAGCTTCGTCTTTAGCTTGGCAGTCAGCCCGGCGATCCGGGATCTGAGATGCTGACCTGCGTCCCCGGAGCCGAAAGCCGAGTCCTGAATCCACCTAACATCCTGGTGCGTAAAGTGCATCTCTGGAACCAACAGCCCGGACGGCGCATCAGGTCCCAGTTCACCGGCGCAATAATGAACCTGGTGACCCAGGCGGCGGGCCACCTCGGCCCACTTGGCCGTCTCCAGGCTGACTCCGTCCGTGCCCGCCAGACGCGTTGAAGTGAAACCGATTCTCATGGGGATTGTGCAGATTGGCGCACGCAGGAATGGGTGGAAACTCTCATTCCTGCATTCGCACGTTGTTGCATTCGTTCTATCCCTTAACGCCGCCTGCTGAGAGCCCCTCGGCCAGGAAGCGCTCCATTCCCAGGAACAACACAATCACCGGGATTGTCATGACGGTAGAGGCGGCCATTACCACATGCGGCCGCGGGCTGGGATCGCTAAAGATGGTATTGATCTTGATGGGCATGGTGAACATATCGCGGTTGTTGAGAAAGACTAGCGCGTAGAGGAACTCGTTCCAGGCAATCATAAAGGTGTACATACCCACCGACACCAGCGCCGGCACAGCCAATGGCAGTGTGATGCGCCATATGACACCAATGCGGCTGCAGCCGTCGATCAATCCCGCCTGTTCGATCTCGGCTGGGATGGTCCGAAAGTAGTTGGCCAGCATGTAAAGCGCTACCGGCAGCGTCTGCGCCAGGTAGGTCAGGACCAACACGGATAGATTGTCCTGCACGTCGAATCCAATCCGCCGGGCAAGTTGAGCCAGCATGGCAAAGAGAGGGATGATGAGGAGCACGCCGGGAATCAAGTAGACTAGCAGGATACCGTTCAGCAGCAGGTCCTTTCCCCTGAACTTGAGCCGGGCAATGGCATATGCGCCGAGTGTGGAGAGGATCACGGCGATGAGCGCCGTGGGGATTGCGACCTTGGCGCTATTGACGATGTTGGCTCCAAAGTTCTGAAAGTGGTCCCACTCGGAGTCGAATAGCTCCCGGTAGGCATCCAGCCGCAGGGCGGAAGGAATGTAGGTTGGCGTGCGGCCGGCGATTTCAGACCCAGTCTTAAAGGAGGAACTGACCATCCAGTAAAAGGGAAACAGGATTGTGGTCAGAAAAACCAATAGCACCAGCAGGAAGAAAAAGCGCTGCCAATTTAACCAGCGTCCCATCCGGTCAATAAAGTTCATCTGTTTGTCCATAGGGCACCCACCTACTCTTCCGTGCCGCGCATCACGATGCGCACATAGAAAACCATAAAAACGACCAAAATGATCATCAAGATCATTGAGCTTGCCGCTCCCTTGCCAAAGTCAAAGAGGCGGAAACTGAATTCGTAGGTCAGCACCGGCAAGACCTTGGTACCAAAACCGCCGCCGGTGAGCAGAAAGATGTCATCGAACTTGTTAAAAGTCCACATTAGCCGCAGCAGAAAGATGGACCCCAACACGTAGCGCAGTTCGGGCAGGGTGACGTTGGCGAATTTCTGGATGGCACTGGCACCGTCCACATCAGCCGCTTCGTAGAGGGTCTTGTCGATCGCCTGCAAGCGGGCCAAAAGCATCAGCATGGCGAATGGGAAATAGCGCCAGGCCTGAAAGAGCACCACCAGCCCCAGCGCCAGCCCGCGGGTCGCCAGGTACGCCTTGGGAAGTTCGATCAAACCCAGGCTCATCAAGATGTGATTGAGTACTCCGGAGGGCCTGGGGTCGAGCAGCCAACTCCAGGCAAAGGCGACGCCGACGACCGGGGCCACGTAGGGGATCAGAAAGATTCCGCGTGCGATCCCCCGCGCCTTGAACGGTTGATTGAGCACAATCGCGGCGCCGAGTCCGACCACTATGGTGAGCGCGGTGGATACAAAGGAATAGATGATGGTGGTGACGGCTGCGCCCCAGTTCTGAAGGTTGTGGTATTTGAACGCGTAATCATTGATCACGTTCTTGTAGTTTTCCAGGCCGGTAAAGGGAGCGTTAAAAACGTCGTTCAGGTTGTTCAGTCCCACGTCGCGGAAGCTGATCCAGACACTAAAAATCGCTGGGAACAGCACCACCCCAAAGACGATGAGCGCAGTAGGCAGAATGAGGAACCAGGCCAGGCGCGCCTCTTTGGCCTCGAACGAGTTACTGAACCATCCTCTTCTCGGTGATGATTCGGCACGAGTGGTCATCAGGCACCTCGCTGCACGGGAGCACGCCGGTGCGCCCCCATGTGAATCATTGAGAGACGCCCGGCCTGGGCCGGGCGTCTCTGGACTGCACAACTGGGCGTTATTCGGCGCGTTCGGCGAGGATTGCCTCAACCTGCTCTTGTAGCAAGGCTGCGCCCTCTTCTGGCGTCATGGTCCCTTCCAGGGCGATGTTGCTGATAACCTGTGGGATCAGTAGCCGGGCCTCAATCTCACCTACGACAGCGCGCTGGACGGCGTCATAGTCCGGCCGGAAGAGCCAGCGCTGCATGGTCTCAAACCCGGCCGCGATCTGCTCCAGCGTCTCTTCGGGATAGTTCTGAAAGTAATCGCTGGCGCTCTTCCATTCATCCACTGCACTCTTGAGTACCGGGACCTTGCCAAAGGGAGCCAGTGCCAGCACGTCCTGGTAACCCTCGGTGAGGAAGAATTCGATCACGTCCTGTGCCTCGGGGTCAGCGCCATCCATGATGGCCAGGGTGACCAACTGGCCGTAGGATGCCGCGCCGTTGGGGCCCTCCATCATGGGGGCAAAGCCGGTCCGCAGCGCCAGATCGTCAAAGGCGAGTTCCGCCTGGCCGCCCGCTTCGAGACCGGATCCATCCACCAGGTCATCCATGATGTAGGTGGAGTAGAAGAGCATCGCGGCCTGGTCGTACTCATAGCCCTCGCGAGCCCCGCGCCAGTACTGCGGGCCCGGTGTGGAGCAGTCCTGCAGGCTGGTGTACCATGCGAGCGCCTCGGTCATCTCGGGGGTGTCAAAGGTCACGTTGCCGGCCGCATCAAATGGCCAGGCATCGTTGGAGATGGCCACCTGCTCAAAGATCTGGTGCCCATAGTTCTGTCCGGGATCGGAGCCGATGGTCATGCCGTAGAGGAGTCCGCCGGTGCCGGGGGTGGCTGTGCAGGCGGCCGAGATGTCGTCCCATGTCACGGGAGCGTTCAGGCCCAGTTCATCAAAGACGTCGGACCGGTACCAGATCGCCTGGATCCAGCCGTCGTACGGGAGCGCAGCGCGCTTGCCGGTGGCGGGGTCGGTCACCATCTGCAGCGGGCCGTCCCGAAAGTCGTCTTCACCGATGCTGGCGATGACGGCCTCGGCCGCGTCCTGGTCCAAGATGCCGTCGGCGGCAAAGGTAGCCACGCGCTCAATTCCCATGCGAACGATGTCGGGCAGCCGGTTGGCGGCCCGCGCGGTGGCAATCCGTTGCGAAACGCCTGCCTCCTCAATGGGGATGATGCGAAGGTCCACTGTCGGGTTCGCGGCCATGTAGGCTGCCGCGACAGCCTCGTAGGTGTTGACCCGTTCTTCTTCATTGTCGGTGGTCCAGAATTCGACGACCACCTTCTCGACCGGCTCGGCTTCCACCTCGACGACCACAGTGACCTCAACTTCCTTCTCGACCTCGACCTCTACCTCTACTTCTTTCTCCACCTCGACGATCGTGGTGACCTCTACCTCTTTTTCGACCTCTACCTCTACTTCTTTCTCCACGACGCGGGTCACTTCGACCTCTTTCTCGACCACCTCGGGTTCGCAGGCGGCGAGCGCCACCGTGAATACCAGGCCGAGCAGCAAAAGAATTCGTATGGTTCTCACTTCAAGTCCTCCTATCAAATCGAACTCATCTTGAACACAATCGGATCAGCTACAGAACGAATACGATGAATCGCAACACCTCCTTTCTCCGGGCACGTGCCTGCGCCCTACCCGCCATCAGGCGGAGGGCCACTGGAATCACGGATTATCAACTGCGGGGTCAGGATTACTTGCGTCTCTGCCGCTGTTTCCCCCTCTCTGCTGGATCGGCTGGCATCCTGCCTCGTCTCCGGGGCCAACTGCCCCTGGATCAGCTGTACTAGCATTCGGGTGATACGCTGGCCGATCTCATAGATGGGCTGGCGCACGGTGGTCAGCGGGGGATGAGCGTGTTCGGCCAGAGGTATGTCGTCAAAGCCACCCACGGAGAGGTCCTGACCTATGACAAGCCCCAATTTCTGGGCCGCGCTCATGGCGCCCAGCGCCATCAGGTCATTGCAGGCGATAATGGCGGTGGGGCGGGGGTCGAGCGCCAGCAAGGTTTGTGCTGCCTGGAAACCGCCGCGCTGGGTGAGATCGCCGCCGATAATGAGCGCCTGATCCGGTTCCAATCCGTTTGCCCGCAGGGTGTCGCGATATCCGGCCACACGCAACTGGCAGAACATCAGCCCTGCCGGGGCGGAGACTAGGCCGATGCGCCGGTGCCCCAGATCTGCCATATGTTGGGTGATGAGTTGCGTACCGGCGTAGCTGTCCTCGTCCACGTATGGGAAACTGCTGCCCAGGTCGCTGCGGCCAAAGGCGACAAACGGAAAGCTCTGCTCGCTCAGGAAACGAATTCGCTCGTCATTCTGGCGAGTGCGAACGACGAGAACGCCATCCGCCCGCCGGCCGTGGACAATGCGGCGGTATGTTTCGCGTTCGTCCTCGCTATCCGGGGATTGGGTAGAGACCAGCAGGTCAAAGTGGTGCCGCCCGGCTTCATTCCCGATGCCAGCCAGTAATTCGCTGAAGAATGGATCGGAGAATCGCGGTCCGGGTGTTGGGACGACAAAGGCTAGTGTATCGGTACGTTGTTTCTGGAGGTGACGAGCGGTGATGTTTGGATAATAGCCCATCTCTTTGGCCGCCGCGCGGACCCGTTGGCGGGTACCTTTAGCGACATCGTCATAGCCGGCCAGAGCGCGCGACACGGTAGTAACGGAGAGTCCGACGTGCTTGGCGATGTCCTTGAGTGTGATTGTCATGCTGCTGCGGTGGCAAATGGCACCGTCCAAAACGTTTTGGACGCACCAATATTGTAATCCGAAACGTTTTGGAAGTCAAACAATTTTAAGGTTGGGATTTGGGCGCAAAGCAACCAAACCCCAACCCCGTCTCTCTACCGTCGCCGCTGCCCCTTTCTCAACACCCTCCAGGGTTATTTGCTGCCTCTGATTGACCCCGGTATACTTGAAGCCAAGGAGGCTCATATGGCACGGATTCTGGTAATAGATGACGATCCGGTCATCCGAAAGATCATCGCTACCATCCTGGGCCGCCAGCGCCACCAGGTGGTTGCGGCGTCGGATGGGCGGGAAGGGTTGGCCGCGGCCGGAGCGCACAAGCCCGATGTGGCCATCATTGACGTGATGATGCCCGGAATCGATGGTTATGAAGTCACCCGGCGCCTGCGCCGAGACCCCGATTTTATCCATCTGCCTATTCTCATCCTCACCGGACGATCCGAACTGCAGGAAAAACTCAATGCTTTTGAGGCTGGTGCGGATGATTACATGAGCAAGCCATTCGAGCCGGCGGAACTA
>DAOUVM010000277.1 GCA_030667645.1 Ardenticatenales bacterium
AAAGCCAAGCATCCCAGCGCTTTCGACGACGCCAATCACCACATAGATCCAGGCATATGTGGCGATAGTCGCATCGCCCGACCCGGCGCCCGACAGGGATAACGTCAGGGCAGTCAGAGGGGCGGTCAGGCTCACGGCGGTAGCTACTTGAATCACGCGATGGCTGCCGACGCGCTGGCTGACCCTTCCCAGGGCCAAACTCGCAATGATCCGGCCTGCGGTCTGGGCGGCTGTGAAAAATCCGACGGTCTCGGGCGGAAACCCCAACTCGCGGATGGCAAACAAGATGTAGAAACCGGTTGCCAGCCCGCCAAAGCCGGCCAAAAGCTGCACCCGAATCAGGCGGGCAAAGCCACGGTCCTGGCGCAGCGTGGTCAACAGTTGGGGCAGATAGCTTCGCCAGGCAGGGCGCTCTTCTTCCACCGGCTCGTCGGATTCAACAATGAAAGCGCAGGCAAGCAGCGAAAGCAGCAAGGAGACGCCGCCGGCCGCCAGAATCACCGCATAGTTATGGGGGAACCGGGGACCGTCCGCGCTCAACAGGGCGGCGATCATGATCCCTGCGCCGATGGATATCACGCCGGCGATCAGTTGGGCAATGCTCATCATCCGCCCTCGCGTGGCTTCTGGGAACGCTTTGCCCAACATGTCGAGCCAGGCAACGGCAGCGAGAGAATCAGTTACAAAGAAGGAGAACTGCACCACGAGCAGGAGTAGCAACGCCGCCACCGGGTAACGACCCAGTCCCAGGAACAGGGCGCCCGCGTAGAGAAGGTAGAGAGGCCGGCCGACGACACCCCCGAGGATGAGGTAGGGCTTTTTACGCTGTTTGGTGATCAGAAAGCGGGCAAAGATCAGTTGGGGAAATAGCCAGGCGCCGGTGCTCACGGTCGTGAACACACCGACAACCACCAGATTGTCGGTCAACCGCCCAACAAAATCGGGCAGAATCGCTGTCGTGCTGGTCAGAGTCATGGCCAGCGCGAAACCGACATAGTCACCCATAAAGGCAATCAAGTTGCGGCGGCGGTGAGGGATTTGAGTAGTCATTGTCTGCCTGCCAGGCTTACCGTCCTTCGGTTAGGAGAAGAAGTGGGGGAGAATTGTAATACACTTTTCCTGGCTTTGCCAACCGAGTTGTGACGCGGCTGTTTCGGCTTTCCTGAGATGCGATAGTCCGTGCCGATCCGTCACACCCTCGCGGCCGCGGTAAAGCATTCTCAAGTGCGGTCACTCCGAACCAACTCAAACCCATTCCCCCTCATACAAGGTTGATTGCACTTTTACGAGCTATCAGAATGTTTCGTGCAGCCCAAGTGAAAAGGGGTGACTAGCCACCTGACACTTTGGGCAAAAACCTATTCTGAACGCGCATGAACACGGGAAAACACGGGCAATTTGGCGAAAACTAATAAAATCTGTGGAAATCTGTGCCAATCCGTGTCCTAATCAAAAACTGTCCGGTGGCTAGAAGGGGTGATAGAGGTTGCCTCCATTTCCTGTACCAACAATGGGCCGGAATAGGGTGGAACACAGTTTACCATAATGTTCCTGGCCGGCCAAAATTCACCTCAGCCGGTGTTCGATATCCAAGGCTCTGGTGCGGTCGCTCGGGGTTGCAATAAAAGAGTAGCTCTGGAACCCGTTGGCCAAGGCCGGCAGGGTGGCGTAATTCCGCAGAGAGATATCCTCGTACTTTTTCGTGCTCCAGAGGCCCTCGACAAAGATATTGTTCACCACCCGGCCGCGGCGAAACATTTGCAGGTGCGAGTCGTACTGGTCCAATACGGGTTGGACAGCGATGATTGAGGAATCGCTACCTTGAACCCACCGGCAATAGAGTCAACTTAACCGCCATCTCATCTTCTTGCCCGGCCGGCTCAAACTCGATGCTGAACGCCTCTCCTCTCTCAAAATACGCCAGTTGGACCACGATCTCTTCCCCCGTCGGCGAAAACGTCGGTATATCCGCGTTCTCCCAACGGTTGCGGATTGTCATCAGCGGCGCGAGCTCGAATCCCAGTCCACCTTGATCCACCACCAATGGAATGTTGGCCTCGGGAGATATCTGTAGTTGCCCGCCCGCGTCCTCAGGCGCGCCTTGTATCCGGCACGCGAGCACCTCCACGCCCTCTACAACCGCCACACTGCGTCCCTTGTCTTTCAATTGGCCCATAATCTGGTCCATGTGGCTCGCATCAATCTCTCCGGCCGTCGCCGCGACTGCCCCCTCTACTATCGCGTCCAACCTCGTGCTTTGCGTGCTACTCCACGCTTCCCTGATCTTCTCCAGGTCAAAAGCTGCCTTCACCACCAGGTGCAGCTTGTTCCCCACCCGAATGCTCGCTTCCACCGACCAATCCGGCTCTCCGGCCAGTGATTCGATATTCGCTTCATGCTGCTCTCCCAAACCCGCCATCGCGGTGGTCAGTTCTTCCATCTGCGCGGGCAATCCGTCCATCAGGGCCGAAAGCGATCCCATGAGGTTTCCCATCTCGCCCGTCTGATCAGGCAAATCTACCATCGCCTTTTGCGCTTCCGCCATTGCGTCTTTCATCTGGCGCGCCAGATCATCCATATCAGGCAGATCAAATGCGTCTTCCGTCATCCACTCTCTCCTTCCTGGCACTCCATCACTGTGATACTGATTGTCCACAAACGGTCAGGCTGGTCAATGGCCTGGGCGCAACCCGCGCCGCGAGCGGTTGGGAACCACCCTAGCCAGCAACCATGACGCTTTGCGCCGCCGATGCCGGCCGCGCCGTATTGGCCCCCTTGATAGGGGCGTCCTGACCTGCCCGGCACACTGGCGAAAGCAACGCAGATGTGTTTTCCGCGCCCGTACTATCGCGCGTACGCCCTCAGTATCGACGGCAAATAGAGCCGGTGACTCGACAGGCGAGCAGTCAGGCGATAGACGCCGCCGCCCAAAACGCTGCCGCGTCCTGGGACGGTATCTGATGCCCGAGCGGTTTGAGTGTCGACTGAGGTGGCCAGACCGCCGAATGTGCCCATATAGACTACGGCGCGGTCGTCGTCAGCGGCCGCGGCCAGAAACTCTGGCCGTGGCGCCCCCCCGACGGGTTCCCAGGTCTGCCCATCGTCGGTGCTGCGGCACAATCCGGCTTCACAGCCGGTGTACAAGGTATACGGGGGCCCCGCCCCCGACGCCGGCGGAGAGATCAGCAGATCAACGCCCAGGAATACATAGGTCAACTGCTGCCACGTATCGCCGGCGTTCTCGGAAACCCACAATTCCGGCTCGGGATTGGGGGATTCGGCATGGCTATACGTGCGGATGTACACCTTGCCGGCCACATCAGGATGAGTAACGATGGCTGGGACCACCACGGGGGAGAGAGTATCGGAAATGGGAACCTGCGCCCAGCTCTCGCCGCCGTCCGTGCTCCTCCACAAGCCATCCCCGTTGGTGGCGGCGTAGATCAAATCCGGGTCGGCCGCGTCAAAGGCGATATCGAGCACTTCGCTGATGGGTATCGTCGGCCCCAGGAATTCCCAGCTCTCTCCATGGTTATTGCTGCGGTAAAACCCGCAAGGTTCGACGCGAGCACCGAATTCCGAGAGGGTCTGATAGAATCCCGCCCCCGCATAGAGCGTACCGGTGACCAGGCGGTGGGCGGCGATAGCGGTCAATGCGCCAGTCCAACCGGCATAGGCAGCGGGGATGGGCATGGCTACCTCGTGCCAGGAACTCCCTTCATCTGCACTGTACCAGACACAGAGGCCATCTCCCGAGCAATCCCGCGGGTAATATACCCGGGTGGGAATAAAGGGATCGACAGCGATGAGCTTGCCTTTGGGCGAGCCGCTCTTGCGAACCCCGAGTTCTTGCCACGTGCTGCCCCCGTTGGCGCTCCTGAGCAGGCCATTCTCGTAGGTTTCGACATAGACCAGGTCCGGACGGCCCGGCGTGGCGGCCAGGTCGCGCGTGGTCAGGGCAGCCAACCCCTCGTTGGTCTCCCACCAGTTGGCGCCGCCGTCGTCGCTCTTGAGCATGCCGCGGGTCGAATCGGC
>DAOUVM010000127.1 GCA_030667645.1 Ardenticatenales bacterium
CACGCCGGAATGATGCGTGCCTTTCGGATTTGGAGTAGAGGGCGCTCACATCGCTCGATCGCAGTAATTCAGGACAGGATGACAGTGCCACCTGCGTATAGTGCGCGTCGCAGCGGAAAAGGGAAGCGGGCGTGCGATGCGGGTTCACGCTCGTATCGCAGCAGGGGTCACCACCGCGGGTAGACTAGAGGCTGGACGCAGGTCTCGAAAGGAGCAATTGGGGATGCCGGAATTCGATTTGCTGATCCCAAAGACGCTGGCAGAGGCGTTGGAGATCCTGGCCCGGCTTGGGCCGGATGCGGCGCCCATTGCCGGGGGTACCAACGTCGTGGTGGCCATGCGCGAGGGTCGCTTGCGGGAAAAGATACTGGTGGACGTGAGCCGCCTCGCGGAACTGGGGGGAATTCAGCAGATCGACGGAGAGATCAGGGTCGGTGGGGGCGTCACGATCGCCGAACTGCTGGAGGAGCCGCTGATCGCCCGCTTTGGCGGGCCACTGAGAGAGGCAGCCCAGGAATTTGCCAATCCGCTGGTGCGGAACCGGGCGACGGTGGCGGGCAACCTGGTGGATGCCTCGCCGGCCGCCGATACCGCGCCACCGCTGCTGGTTCTAGGAGCGGAAGTAGAGTTGGAAGGAGAGGTGGGGAGGCGGAGCGTGCCGCTGGATCGCTTTCTGATCGGCCCAAACGAGACCGCGCGCAGACCGGACGAATTGCTGTTGGCGGTGCGGTGGCCGCTTCCCCTGCCAGACAGCGCTACGGCGTATCAAAAGCTGGCGCTGCGCAAGGGAACCGCCTGCTCGGTGATCAGCGCGGCGGTGATGGTGGAATGGAACGGGAGCGGCCAGTGCCGGCAGGCTCGGATTGCATTGGGTGCGGTTGCGGCGCGGCCGCTGCGGGCCTATGCGGCCGAGGAGATGCTGCGCGGGCGCGGACTGTCGGAAGCGGTCATTGTCGAGGCCGGCCGACTTGCGGCCGGGGCGGCGGAGCCGATCGACGACGTCCGGGGCTCGGCCGGTTATCGCCGGCGGATGGCGGATCTGCTGGTGCGGCGGTTGCTGAGCCAGACGGCGGGCCACGCCGATAGCCAGGAGTGAAACGATGCCCTCCAGAATGATCGCCCTCACCGTCAACGGCCGAGGGCGCGAGATTCTAGTGAAACCCAAAGCGACCCTACTCCAGGCGCTGCGGGAATTGGGTTGCACCGACGTCAAGAATGGGTGCGAAAAGGGCGATTGCGGCGCCTGCGCGGTGCTGCTGGACGGCATTGCTGTCAACAGTTGCCTGGTGCTCGCCGGGCAGACTGACGGGTCGGAGGTTACTACCAACGCCGGACTGGGAACCATCGACCATCCGCATGCGCTGCAGGAGGCTTTTGCGGATGGCGGCGCAGTGCAGTGCGGGTATTGCACCTCAGGCATGGTGATATCGGCCAAGGCGCTGCTGGATCGCAACCCAGAGCCGACCGAGAGCGAGATCGGTCAGGCGATATCGGGGAACCTGTGCCGCTGCACGGGGTATGGACAGATCATCCAAGCGATCCAGGTTGCGGCCGGCTCGCAAAGGCGAGGTGAAGAATGAAGTACGTGGCCAAACCCCTTCCGCCGGTAGAACTGCCCGAACTGCGCCAGATCGGCAAGCCGCTGCGGCGGGTGGACGCTTTGGGCAAGGCCGTGGGCGCCACCGCCTATGCCGGTGATTTCACCATGCCCGGCATGCTGCACGCCAAGGTCCTTCGCAGTTCCGAGCCATCGGCTCGCATCATACGGTTGGACGTCAGCAAAGCGCGCGCTCTGGCCGGCGTGGCCTGTGTATTGACGGCCGAGGAGCTGCCCGACGGCAAGCTCACTACCGATATGCCGGGCCAGACCGGACAAAAGCGTCGCACCGGCTCGGATGCGCCGGTGCTGGCCTCGGAGGTGGTACGGTTCGTGGGCGAGCCGATCGCTCTGGTGGCGGCCGAGACGCTGGACACGGCGCGGCAGGCATTGGAGTTGATCGAGATCGACTATGAGCCGGTCCCGGGCGTCTATGATCCGCTGGAGGCGATGGAACCGGGCGCTCCAATCCTTCACCCGCCCGACAATGTGGTGGCGCGATGGAAGATCCGCCGGGGCGACGTGGCGGCCGGCATGGAGGCCGCCGACGTGATCGTGGAAAACACCTTCCGGGCGCCCTTTGTGGAACACGCCTTCCTCGAGCCCGAGGCCGGCCTGGCCTGGGTGGACGAGCAAGGGGTGATCAATATCCGGGTGTGTACGCAGGTGGTGGAGCACTTTCGCAGTATTGCGCGAGCGCTGCAGGTGCCGCAGAACAAGGTTCGGATTCGTGGAACGATGGTGGGGGGCGGTTTTGGGGGCAAGGAAGACATCACGGTAGAGATCTTTCTGGCGATGCTGGCCCGGCACACCGGCCGTCCGGTCCGGCTGGCCTATACGCGCGAAGAGTCCTTTGCGGCCCAATCCAAGCGCCACCCCTTTGTGATCACCCATCGAACCGGCGTCCAGCGCAGCGGCCGGATCACAGCGGCCGAGATCAAGCTGGTGGCCGATTCAGGGGCCTATCCCTACCTGAGCCCGTACGTGCTGCTCTATGCGACCATCATGGCGGCCGGCCCGTATCGGGTGGATAACCTGCGCATAGACAGCGCGGCGGTGGCCACCAATCAGCCATTTACGAGCGCTTTTCGCGGTTTCGGCGGCCCCCAGGCTTGCCTGGCCTATGAACAGCAGATGGACGAGATCGCCCGCACGCTGGACATGGACCCGCTGGCGCTACGGCGGGTCAACTATTTCCGGACCGGGGACCCGAACGCGACCGGGCAGATTATCGAGAGCGCCGCCTGGCTGGAAGAGAGCGCATCGCGCGCGTTGGAGGCCCTCGGCGAAAAGAGCGTGGAGCGGGGGCCCATCAAGATCGGACAGGGTTTGGCGTCGTATTTTCAGAGCTACGGCCGCATCACCTGGTTTCACGACACGTCCCGCGCCTGGGTCGGGATGGAGCTGGACGGCACGGTGGTGATCCGCTGCGGGACGCCGGATCTGGGGGCGGGCCAAGTAAACAGCCTCTGCCAGATCACGGCCGAGATCCTGGGGGTTCCGCTAACCGACGCTACGGTATACAGCACCGACTCGGCCCTCACTCCGTTGGCGGGCACGTCGACAGCCACTCGCCAGTTGTACATGTCGGGCAATGCGGTGGCCAAGGCGGCCGGCGCGGTTCGCGAGGTCCTGCTGGGTCGGGCCCAGAATCACTTTGAGGAAGAGCTGGACAACCTGGATCTGGCGGACGGGAGGGTTATTGTCAAGAGCGATCCCGGCCGGTCGCTTCCGCTGGGCGAACTGGCGGCGATGTGTGCGGCCGAGGGCCTTGCGCTCTCGAACCTGGCGCTGTTCAAGGCCCCCTTTTCCGAGGGGATCGATCCGGATACCGGCCAGGGGCGAGTCTTTCCCGATTTCACCTTTGGCTCGCAGGCGGTCGAAGTGGCGGTGGATACCGAGACAGGACAGGTAGAGGTGCTCAAGAGCGTCGCCTGTCACGACGTGGGTCGGGCCATCAACCCGGCCGCAGTCGAGGGACAGATCGCCGGGGGCAGCAACCAGGGGCTGGGCTATGCCCTCATGGAAGAGTTCAAGCTGGAAGAGGGTCGGATTCTGACCCCTTCGCTCACCGAGTACCTGATACCCACGGCGGTCGATTTCACCCCCACGGAGGTGATCATCCTCGAATCGGGGACCGGGGTGGGACCCTTTGGCGCCAAGGGGATAGGCGAGCCGGCGCTGACCCCGGCCGCGCCCGCGGTCGCCAACGCGGTGGCCGACGCCATTGGGGTGCGCATCCGTGAACTGCCCCTGACGGCCGAGCGGGTGCTGGCGGCGTTGGACGAGAATTGGCCGTGACCGGGGGGCGAGCGCCGCTGTTTCGTGTCGCCATTCCCAGCGAGCCCCGTCAGTGCTCCGGTGGGGCTTTCAATTTCGCTGCCTTTGGTGTATGATGGAGGAGATGTTGGACAAATCGAGGAGAGACGGAATGGAGTTTGTCAACAAGATCCTCCATGGTGATTGCGGGGAGATACTGCAAAGCCTTCCAGACGAGTGCATCGATATGATCTTCACCTCGCCACCGTACGCCGACCAGAGGAAGCGGACCTACGGGGGAATCAAGCCGGCCGAGTACGTGGAGTGGTTTCTCGCAAGATCAGAGCAGTTCCTGCGTGTCCTAAGCCCGACAGGAACCTTTGTGCTCAATATCAAGGAGAGAGTCGCTAATGGCGAGAGACACACCTATGTCATTGAGCTGATTCTTCGCATGAGGGACCAGGGGTGGCTTTGGACCGAGGAATTTATCTGGCACAAGAAGAACTGCTACCCGGGCAAGTGGCCGAACCGTTTCAGAGATTCGTGGGAGCGTTTGCTCCAGTTCAACAAGCAGCGAAAATTCAACATGTACCAGGAGGCGGTCATGGTTCCGGTGGGCGGGTGGGCCCGCGACCGGCTCAGTAATCTCAGCGAAACAGATAGGAGCAGGGATGAATCAAGAGTGGGGAGCGGGTTCGGCAAGAACGTCTCCCGTTGGGTCGGGCGCGACAAGGTGTACCCGACGAACGTGGTTCACATGGCTACCGAGTGTTCGAACAGGAATCACAGCGCCGCCTTTCCCGAGGACCTGCCGAGCTGGTTCATCAACCTGTTTACCGAGAGCGGCGACACGGTTTTGGACCCATTCATCGGTTCCGGCACGACAGCCGTCGTCGCACAGAAGCTGGGCCGAAACTATGTTGGAATAGATATCAGTCAGGAGTTCTGTGACATGGCACGAGAGCGAGTTGTGTGGGTGATGCCGCGCTTGCTTGAGGGTCGCGAGGGCTATGTGGAGGGGGGATCGTGATGACCCGGGCAGATCTGGAACAAATGCGAGAGCATGTGAACAACAACATCGTTGTGTTCCACCGGCGGAGGATTGAACTGCTCAAGGGACTCGAGCTCACCAATCTGCTGAAGAAGAACCCGTATCTCTTCCGCGCCAAGAACATGACCACGGCCGCGAAACTGATAGAGAGCTTGCTCAGTGCGCGCCTCTCCTCCTCTGAGGAGAAGCTGTTTGGTGACTTTTTGGAGGATCTGGCCATCTTTGTGGCCAGCAGGACCTGTGATGGGAAAAAGTCGGCCGCGCCGGGTGTCGACCTGGAGTTCACGCGCGACGACATCCACTACTTGGTATCGATCAAGTCGGGGGTCAACTGGGGAAACAGCAGCCAGCACAGCAAGCTGGCGCAGGATCTTCGCGAAGCTGTTGTCAGGATCAAACAGTCGAGGTTCAGTGCCAATTTGCAGCCGGTGCTTGGTATCTGCTATGGCAAAACGCGCAGCACGGTTATGAGACGGCGAGGATACCTCAAGGTGGTAGGTCAGAACTTTTGGTGCCTGGTGAGCGGGAACAAGGAACTGTACACAGAGATTATCGAGCCGATTGGCTACCGGGCCAGAGAGCACAACGACGCATTTGACAGGCAGAGGGGGGCTGTGGTGAACCGGTTCACCAAACAGTTTGTCGAGGAGTTCTGTCATCCAACGGGGGCCATAGATTGGATCAGACTGGTGGAGTTCAACAGTGGGAACTATGATCTGGACGGGGTCCTCTCATAGTCTAGCCGCCCTCCATTGAAAGTTGCGGGCACCCTGCGGCCGGCAGTCAACCTTCACGAACCTGTCTGCGTGCTCATCCCAATCGGTCTAGCGGTGACGCCACATAGAGCGGCCCCATGCATCGTTACATAATCCGAAGGATGAGCATGGCGCACTGCAAGAGGGGCCCCGAGCGGTGTGAAAAATGCCGGGAAATGGAGGCGGGAAGGATCTGCCTGCTGGAGATTGCTCCGCCCGATGCAGGGATGATGCAGCGGCGAGTGATCGAGGTGACGGTGGACGGGGAGAGCTTGTGGCGCGAATTCGACATTGTGCGTTCGTTTGATGACGAGGAGCAGGCCATCACCTATGCACGGGAGAATGGGGTGGGCGACATTGAGGTCTGAGGGATGATCTGCCAGGACACCGAGCCGGGGACAGAGCGCCGGGTCATGAAATCCATCGCAAACGATTTGGCATAGTTCTCGGCGTCCTGGACCGTGTCCCACTGGTAGATACCTTGCGAGATGCCGGTTTGCCTGTTGACCGTCCATAACTTGGACCGGAATCCGGGCAAACCGATGAAAAAGGGCATCGGAAGCAGGGAGAACAGTTCGTTTTGTCTCGCAGTCAGGCGGGCGACCTGGAACCGGACGATGAGCGTGGCCTGGGGGTTTTGCGGCTGGTCTGGAGCAGGATCCACCCTTGCCTGGCGAAAGATGGCAAGGGTCTGTCCGTCGGCCATTGTCAGCTCTTGGTCCTGGCGGTCCTGGGGGAAGTGCAGGCGCCCGCGAAGCAGATAGTTGAACGTGTTGAGGAACGAGCGGAGGGGACTCGAGGTCACGGGGGTCGGTTCGGTCATGTCTTTTATCTCCATGCGCATTTCATCGGGCAATCGAAACCTTTCTGCAGCGAACAGGGCGCCGGGATTGCATTTGCGGATGGCAAGGCGGCCGATCCCACCAATCAATTGTTTCCATTACGCTGTGCCGGGGGCAGTGGGACTGGGAAGGGGACAGTCCGCGAGAAGGTGGCGAGTGCGCCCGCGAATGAATTCGCGGCGAGATGGGGCAAACACGTTGAAACGTGTTGACGATCATGGAGTTGGGCGAACAGCCGGGGGAATCCTGAGAGATGTTTCCATTACGTTGTGCTGGGAGCAGTGGGATTGGGAAGGGGACTGCTGGGTGCTGGGGTCGGGGTGTCTGCGGCGGGATGAGTGCGCCCGCGAATGAATTCGGGGCGAGATGGGGCAAACACGTTGAAACGTGTTGACGATCATGGAGTTGGGCGAAAAGCCGGGGGAAGCCTGAGAGAGGCGCAGAGAGTCCGGTGTTCCCATTACGTTGTGCTGAGAGCAGTGGGATTGGGAAGGGGACTGCTGGGTGCCGGGGTCGGGGTGTCTGCGGCCGGATGAGTGCGGCCGCGAATGAATTCGCGGC
>DAOUVM010000248.1 GCA_030667645.1 Ardenticatenales bacterium
AACCTTTCAGCGGTGTATCGCTTCGGCCGGGCTGAATTCGTATTTCCTGGCGATGACGAACATCCGTGAGCAGGTTGCCTGGGTGCACGAGGATGGCGCCATTGCCACCCAGAAAGCCAAAGATCTGGTGGCGGCCGCAGTGCGCCGGGTCTATTTGCATGAGCCGCTCTACCCGCGCACGGTGGACATTACCCCGGCCGCGCTCGTGGTGGGTGGCGGTGTGGCCGGCATTCAGAGTGCGCTCGACATAGCTGATGCGGGCTATCAGGTCTATCTCGTGGAACGCGAACCGACCATCGGCGGCCGGATGGCCCAACTCAACAAGACCTTCCCCACGCTCGACTGTAGTACCTGAATTCTTGGGCCCAAGATGATGGATGTCGGTCGACATCCGAAAATCGAACTGCTGACAATGAGTCAGGTGACAGACATCCACGGCTATGTGGGCAACTTTAAAGTGACTGTCGAGAGCCAGCCGCGCTATGTGGACCCCGACAAGTGCACTGCCTGCAACGCCTGTACCGAGGCGTGCCCGCTGAGCAAGGCGGACCCGTTCGATGCCGGACTCTCAACGCGGCAGATCGCCTATCGTCCATTTGCCCAGGCCGTCCCCAACGTTTATGCCATCGACAAGGACGGCATACCACCTTGCCAGACCGCCTGCCCGGTGGAGCAGCACGCTCAGGGGTATATCGCCCTCATCCGGGAAGGGCACTATGAAGATGCTCTGCGTGTGATCAAGGAGGACAATCCTTTCCCCAGTGTCTGCGGCCGCTCCTGCCATCATCCCTGCGAGGGCCGGTGCACCCGCAAGTACGTGGACGAGCCGATTTCCATCATGGCGCTCAAGCGCTTTGTTACCGATCACGTGTACACCCATGGCCTCCACCGGGAGATCGAGCCGATCCCATGCACCAAGGAAAAGCGGGTGGCGATTGTCGGATCGGGTCCGGTTGGCCTGACCGTTGCCCAGGACCTGGTCAAAATGGGCTATCCGGTCACGGTTTTCGAGTCGCTGCCCGTCGCGGGCGGCATGATGCGCGTCGGCATCCCGGAACACCGGCTGCCCAAGGCGATCCTGCAGCGGGATATTGATGACATTGTCGCACTGGGGGTCGAGCTGCGTCTCAACAGCCCCATCAGCGACCCACTCGAGCTGCAGGCGCAAGGGTACGACGCCGTCTTTATGGCGACCGGGATTAGCAGACCGACGCGGCTGGGAATCGCCGGTGAGGATCTGGATGGTTTCTTTGATGGCATCAAGTTCTTGCGCGAGGTGAGCCTCGGCAAGCGAGTGGAGATCGGAGAGCGGGTGGCGGTGGTCGGTGGAGGCATTACCGCCGTCGATTGTGCTACCACCGCGCTCCGTCTGGGAGCCAGGGAGGTCACGCTGGTGTACCGTCGTTCGCGGGGGGAGCTTCCTGTCTATACGGAAGAGATAGACGAAGCAGAGAACGAGGGGGTGCGGTTCCTCGAACGCACGATGGCTACCCGGATCATCGGAGACGAGCATGGCCGCATCGTGGGCCTAGAGTGCGCCCGCTCCAAACCAACCGGCCGGATCGACGAGACGGGCAAGCGAGACCTGGTGACCGTGCCGGACACCGAGTTTACCATAGAGGGGGACACGGTCATCCGTGCCATCGGCCAGTTTTCCGATCTGTCCTACCTAACTCCCGAGTTTGAGGACCTGGTGGGTGGCGCGAGCACGCTGTTGACCGAGCACGAGGGCATTCTTTGCCACCGCGGTGTCATCCCGGGAGCTGGTTTTGTGGTGAACGCCATTGCGCTGGGGCACGAAGCGGCTGAGCACGTCCATCGCTATCTGGAGGGAGAGCCGCTACCTGCGCCGCCCTTGGTGAAAATGCCGGAGCGCAAGTGGACTCGCGACGAGGCCCTGGCCAAGGCGCGCGAACTGGAGATTGAACCCCGAGCCAAGGTTCCACCCACCGTGCGGCCGGTGGCCGAGCGGGAGGGGACTTTCCGCGAGGTGTGGCTGACCTACTCGGAGGAGCAGGCCAAGGCCGAAGCGGCCCGGTGCCTGGACTGTGCTTCCTGCTGTGAGTGTATGCGCTGTGTCTGGGCCTGTGGTCCCGGAGCGATTGACCACCGGATGACAAAAGAGGTCCGCGAGATTGGCATAGGGGCAATCGTTCTGGCAACCGGCTATGATCTCTACCCGGCCGGCAACCTGCCGCAATACGGCCATGGCCGCTACCCGAATGTGCTGGATGGCCTAGAGTTCGAGCGGATGACCAACCTGTCGGGTCCCACCGGCGGCAAGATCTTGTGTGCTGACGGGAGCGAACCAAAAACGATTGCGTTCCTGCACTGTGCCGGCAGCCGGGATGACAATCACAAGCCGTACTGCTCCCGACTCTGTTGCATGTACGCTCTCAAGCTGGCTCACATGGCAAAGGACTTGACTGACGCGAACGTGTACGAGTTTTACATTGACATCCGCGCGGCCGGCAAGGGGTACGAAGAGTTCTACCGGCGGGTGCAAGAAGACGGCGTCAAGTTCATTCGCGGAAAGGCCTCAGAGATCGAGCCGGTCGATGGGCGTCTGCTGGTACGGGCCGAAGATACGCTGATTGGCGAGCAGATCGAGGTCCCGGCCGATATGGTGGTGCTCATCACACCGATGCAGCCGTCCGCCGGCGCCCGAGATCTGGGGCAGATGGCGGGTGTGAGTGTGGGCAAGGATGGCTTTTTCAACGAACTGCATCCCAAGCTGGCCCCGGTCAGCACCGCTTCCGACGGCGTTTTCCTGGCCGGTTGTGCCCAGGGGGTCAAGGATATCCCGGACTCGGTGGCTCAGGCAAGTGCGGCCGCCAGCAAGGTGCTGGGTTTGTTGTCCAGGGAAAAGGTCGAGATCGATCCCATCAAGGCGCACGTGATAGAGGAACGGTGCTCCGGCTGCGGTGAATGCGTCTTGACCTGCCCCTACAATGCCATCATTCTGCACGCTACCAAAGGGTGCGCTGAAGTGAATGCGGCCCTTTGCAAGGGGTGTGGGACCTGCTCTGGCGCCTGTGTCAGCCACGCGATCGACATCAGTCACTTTGAGGACGGTCAGTTGATGGCCGAGTTGGTAGGAATGCTAAACCGGCCGGGCGAGTTTGTGCTGGTGTGACGCCGGGCGCTCAAGATGATGCTACAGTGAGGAGCGATGACAGAGACGTTTCATCCCCGCATTATAGGTTTCCTGTGTAACTGGTGCAGCTATGCAGGGGCGGATGGGGCTGGTATTGCCCGCCTTCAATATCCGCCGAACATGACCGTCATCCGCGTGATGTGCTCCGGTCGGGTGTCCCCCGAGATGATTATCCGTTCCTTTCGTGAAGGGGCCGATGGGGTGATGGTTTTGGGATGTCACATTGGAGATTGCCACTATATCAGCGGCAACCACCGCACTGCCAAGCGGGTGCCCATGCTGCAGAACCTGCTTGGTTATACGGGTATTGATCCGCGCCGGCTACGATTGGACTGGGTCTCCTCGGCCGAGGGCCCCAAACTGGCCAAGGTGGTCGATGAGTTTGTGGGGACCATCCGAGAGCTGGGACCGGCCGGGTTCAAAACCACCACTGCGCACGTATTGGCGCTGCCGGTGCTCTCGTGAAGCTTGGTGCTTGACAGGCAATTTGGCGGTTTTGTGACCGCCCTACCCGTGAATCACCATTGAAAACGGAAAGTTGTTCCTTGACAAGCACTTTGGGGAGCGAGGCTGCCGGATTCATGCAGGCAACTGCATTCTGTGACGAGGAGTTTGCTGTCCTAGATGGATGCTCCAATTCATAACAAGAGAGATGCGGCAAGGGCAATCTGCGAGAGCGGGGAGGCGATCCGATCGCTGGGCGTGCGGAGATTGGCTCTCTTTGGCTCCTTGGCGCGCAGTCTGGAGATCATCGGAGAGGCGGTACAAAAGCCGCCGGCCGAACTCCGGCAGCAGCACCCGGACGTGGAATGGAGAGCGATTGCTGGTATGCGCGACAGGTTGATTCATGCTTACTTAGTGGATTATGAGATCGTATGGGATGTCGTGCGGAATCAGGCGCCCATTCTGCAGGCGAGAGTCGAGAGCATTATCCAGGATGAAGGGTAGATCATGGATGCTGAGACCCACGAGCAACTGAAAACCGCCGTTCGAGAGGCGTTGAAGCGACTGGACGGCGTGCTGGCGCTCAAGCAGCAAGCGGTCGGCGCCGCTCCCCACCTCTATCGAGCCGGGGACGACGCCGATCACCTGGACACGCTTGCCCTGGAGCCCCGCTATCCGATGGCGCTGGTTCTGGACCGGCTGCTGGACAACTATGACAAAGCCAGATTGGGGGTGGTGGCTCGCGGCTGCGACGAGTGGGCTTTGATCGAGTTGGCCAAACGGAATCAGGTAGAGATGGATCGGATAGAGATCATTGGTGTGGCCTGCTCCCATGAGCTGGCGGCCGAGTGTCGCTGCGCCGAGCCGTTTCCGAGCAGGATCAGCATCGGGGTCAAGGCGGAAGGGGTAGAGGACGGGTTGGTTGCTGAGCATCGCCGCCTATCATTGGAAGAGCGCCGCGCCTTTTGGGAGCGGATGTTTGCCCGCTGCATAAAGTGCTACGGATGCCGCAACATCTGCCCGGTCTGTTACTGCCCTGCCTGTGCACTGGAAGATGAGATCTGGGTG
>DAOUVM010000279.1 GCA_030667645.1 Ardenticatenales bacterium
CACATCCCGCACGCCGGGAAGGGCTGCTATCTCCCGCTCCAACTGCGGTGACCAATGGATGGTCGCATTGGGAAAGTCGATCACAAAGTCCACGCCATCAACGTGGAGCCGAAAGCGATCACTGCCATCGCTTTGCTCCAGAATCTCTACCACTCGCCGCATGAGCGGCTTGAGCTGTTCCAGTTTGCCCGAGTTCAGAACGATGGTGACGCAATGACGGCCGACCGGCCGCGACGCTGGCTCGCGAGTATCCCACTCGTCAGGAGGAGAAGCAGGCAGCGGCGGGCGGACAGATCCAGCCTCCCACCCCTGACCATCCGATGGGCTGTCGTCGCCGGGAAACTCGGACTCCATCGGTGCGGCAACGGCAGGACCTGCTGTGACCGGCCCCGCAATAGTGGGTCGATCATCCAGCGACCTGACCAGAATCTTGGGCTCGCCGCGAGAGTTGTCAACCGCCCCCCGCACCAGGAGCACCTTCTCCGCCACCACAATCTCGCGATACTGCTCCCAGGTCCTGGGGAAAAGGACCAGCTCGAATGCTCCTTGCACATCCTCCATGCCCACCATCGCCATTGCTTTCCCACCCTTGGTAGTGATTGGCCGTATCCAATCCACAACCCCGGCGAGCACAACCGCCTTTTTGCTGGGCATCCCGCCCAAATCTGAACTATGAGCAGTAACCAGAACCTCAAGCTCGTCCAGCGCCCTTTGCATCGGGTGATTAGACAGGTGGAAACCCACCAGTTCTTTCTCCAGCGACCGCGCTTTGCGCTCGTCCATCGGAGGCTCGTCGGGAAGGGTTTCCTGGATGCGCGTGGATGGTGTAGCAAAGGCAGCCATGCTGAACATGCTGAGTTGATTTGCTTGCTCGTGGGTTTGCTGGCTGACACGCATCATCCGGTCCAACACCATCAACTGCTGTGCCCGAGTGCCACCCAGTGTCTCCAGCACCCCCACCTGAATCAAGCTCTCCATCGCTCGCTTGCCGACCTTGCGCAGGTCCGCCCGCTCCGCCAGATCATCAAGATCCTCGAACGGCCCACCGCCCTCCTCGCGAGCCTGGAGCAATACATCGACCGATCCCTCGCCAACGTTCTTCACCGCGCTGAGGCCAAAACGAATAGCCCCACCGATCATTCGATCGTCACCCGGTCGGGCTTCAATGCTAAAGCGCGAGTCGCTCGCGTTGATATCGGGGGCCAACACCTCAACTCCCATCCGGCGGCAATCGGAAACATACAGAGCGATCTTATCGGTGCTGTGCCGTTCCACGGTCAGTAGCGCCGTCATGTACTCCAGAGGATACCACGCCTTGAGGTAGGCAGTTTGGCAGGTGATGACGCCATAATCGGCCGCGTGGCTATTGTGCACCAAGATGTCGTTGGCGATGAAATTGTGTGCTTCCCCCACAGTCAGATCAAAGGTGCGCTTTTCGCCCACGTACTCGATAGAGACGACCTCATCCCAGTAGATGTCACCATGGGCATGGCCACCGGGCCGGCCACTGGCACAATCACCTGCCCGTAGCCCAACCGTTTCACGCTGCCCACCCACGTTAGTAGATGTGTGCATCGGATAGATGCGCCCGTGTCGGTCGCGCGTCGGGTCCTGCAAGCAGACTTGGGCGCCAACCGTGGTTGTGCTCCCAGCCCGCACATCGGACAGGACCGGCAAGGGAACAGGAGACCGTGCAATCGTGCGGACCGGCGGCCGTATCAGCAGTGAAGCGCAGATCATGCGGTCCTGGTCGCTGAGCAGATGCTGGCCAATCGTGGCGGCAAAGCGCTGGATGTGGTCACCCCCCGCCACCTCCACCCGGTATTCCAGGCACTCATCTTCATGTGGAGAGCCGCCTCGCCGCAGACTGCTGATAACCCCCAAACGCAAGAGCAGGTGCTGAACCTGCCGCGCCAGTCGCTCTGATGCAGTAGCGAAACAGGCATGGGCTCTGCCCATTGGCCTGCGAGCGACATGCCCGCCAGCGGCCCAAAGGCGGCCGAGCAGCAGACAGATCTGGGGGTTGGTGAGCGTAAAGGCAGACGCCGGGATCTCTTTCGGCCCTGCGCCTCTGCCCAGCAAGCCCTCCCTCTTGGCCCACTGGAGCAAGCCCGATTCATCTTCGCAGCGGATAGGTCCGGCATGAACGCGACGGGCGTTCTCACATATATCGATGCTGCATTCGATGTTCTCGAATTGCTCAGTGGCATCCATATAGTCCGTCAGACAAGCCTCGTCCCGCGGAGAATAGCGCACCGAGAAGGAATCACACAGGTCCCCTCCGGCTAGAAGGTGTCCCAGCACAACGACTTGATGGTCGGGCCATTCGACCTTCCCTTCCACTCGCAGGCTGCTGGGTACAGCAACCAGGTCACCGGGCTCAAACTCGTCCAGGCGCCGCCAGCCGGCTGGGCCGAAAAAGGGATGGTTGCTGGTTGCTTCGATCTGCCGCCCAAGTCCGGTGGTCAGACGATAAACCTTCCTGACCCCATTGTCCATCACGGCCGTGACCCGACCCACTCCAAGCCTCATGGTGCCCGTGTCACAGGTCACAGTCTGATCAATCTCTGTGGCATCGGTACACAGCTCTATGAGACGCACCAACCGGCCACTCTCCGCGTCTAGGACCTCCACATCACCAGGCAGGCACTTGTTGAAACCATAGCGGGCAAAGCTTTCGATATCACCCCATATCGCCGCGCACACCTCCTGGGAATAGCCTCGGCCCATCGCACCCGTGGTGAATTCCCTGCGGTGTTTCTCAAACTCGGCTCCCTTTTTCTTCGCCACCGCTTTGCGGATCTTGTCCGCTTTGCCCGGCTCATAGCCCGCCATTTTGACAGCCACCTGGATGACCTGCTCTTGATAGACTAGGATTCCATAGGTCTCCGACAGAATCGGCTCCAGATCCGGGTGATGGTACTCGACGGGCTCTCGACCGTGCATCCGCTCGATGTAGGTCGGAATGTTGTTCATCGGTCCCGGCCGAAAAAGGGATATCACCGCGATGACCTGGTCAAAAGTTTCCGGCCCGAGTTCAGCAAGCACCCGCCGCATCCCCGCCCCCTCTACCTGAAAGACACCCAGCACATTCCCGCTTGACAGAAGCTCAAAAAGGCGACTGGCGGGCTTGGTTGGATCAGGCGCAGGATGATCCTGACGATAAGGGATGTTGTTCAGGTCAAGCACGACTCCGTGTCGATCGGCTATCAGATCGCAAGCCTGACGCATGACGGTAAGCGTGCTCAGCCCCAAAAAGTCCACCTTGAGCAACCCGATCGTCTCCAGAACGTCCATCGGGTACTGGGTAACAACCCCAATGCCGCTCTTTTCCCCCCCTTTCGTCGGCCGGTGAAGCGGGGTGTATTCAACGATCGGCTGGTCGGCAATGATGACACCGGCCGCGTGGGTGGAGGCGTGCCGGGCAATCCCCTCCAGACTGGAGGCCATCTCCAGCAGTTCCCGCACGTACGCTTTCTGCGAGCGAGCTTGCTCCAACTCACCGGAATAGAATTCGTGCTCTGGATCCAGGCAGTTGGAAATCGTCACCAATTTGCCGGGAGTGGCGGGCACCAACCGGGCGAGTCGATCCACCTCCGGCAACGGGACATCCAACACCCGGCCCACATCCCGAATGGCAGCCCGCGCGCCCAGAGTACCAAAGGTGATGATCTGGGCCACTTTGTCCTTGCCATACTTTTCCAGGGTGTACTCGATCAACTCGTGGCGCCGATCGTCCGGAAAGTCCAGATCGATATCCGGCATGGAGACGCGATCGGGATTCAGAAAGCGCTCAAAAATGAGCCCGTTGGCCAATGGGTCTATATTGGTAATTCGCAGACTGAAAGCAACTAACGAACCCGCACCCGAGCCGCGAACGTTCCACCAGATGTCCCGCGTGAGGGCCGCCTGGCACAGATCCCAGACGATCAGGAAATAAGTGTCGAAACCCATCTGGTGAATGATTGTCAACTCGTGGTCGAGTCGG
>DAOUVM010000223.1 GCA_030667645.1 Ardenticatenales bacterium
CCTGCACTCCCCTTGCCGGCCGGTTTGCAGATAGAACACAATATCGGTATACTCGCAAGAGGTAGAGGAGATCCGTTCAAGGGCTGGCGTTATCAGAGCCGGAGACTTGGGCGGCCCATCGGGAAACCGCTGGGCGAAACAAGGATAAACAACAGTGGATACTCGACGACAACAGGTCACCCGCCGTAGACTCTTTGAATTGTTGGGAATAGCCTGTATGGAGGTTGTGCTATCCTCTTGCGGCCGTGAGCCGGCGCCGCCGCCAACGGCGGCGCCCGCACCAGGGACATCAGCAGCCGAGCCGCAGGAAACAGCAGCATCCCAACGCGAGGCGCCCAAGCCGACACCAGGGCCCACGGCCGGACAGGCCTATCTTTCGGTGGCCCGGGGGACCGACCCGGCCACCATCACCATGGCGGCTTTGGCCGCCATTGGGGGCATCGAGCGCTTTGTGAAGGGGGGCGATGACGTCATCGTCAAGCCCAATATCTGTAACGATTACCATTCCTACGAATACGCTGCGACGACGAACCCCCAGGTGGTGGCGACGCTGGTGCGGCTTTGCCTGGGGGCAGGGGCTGGCCGCGTGCGGGTGATGGATTTCCCATTTGGCGGGTCAGCGCGAAGCGCCTATGCCAAGAGCGGCATCGCCGACGCAGTGGAAGCGGCCGGCGGTGAGATGGAGGCAATGAACCGCAACAAGTTCAAGGTGACAGCCATCCCCCAGGGCCTAGATATCCAAGAGTGGCCCATCTACCAGGAGGTCCTCAACGCGGACGTGGTGATAGACGTGCCGATAGCCAAGCACCACAGCCTGGCGCGGCTCACCCTGGCGGGCAAGAACCTGATGGGCGTGATCCAGAACCGCGGTCAGATTCACTCCAACCTCGGGCAGCGCATCGCCGATCTGGCCAGTATCGTGCGCCCCCATTTGACGGTGGTGGACGCGGTGCGTACCTTGATGAACCACGGCCCGGGGGGCGGCAACCTGAGCGACGTGCGCCTGGCCAACACTGTCATCGCGAGCCACGACATTGTCGCCTCCGATGCCTATGCGGCAACCCTTTTTGGACTGACCGGAGCCGATATATCATACGTCAAGGCGGCCGCCGAGATGGGGCTGGGCACGCTGGATCTGAACTCGATCGAGATTGAGGAGATCCAGATGTGAAACCTCAGACGTGGCGCCGCCTGCGCCAGATCACGCAGGTTCTCTCTTTTTTTCTTTTCATCTTTTTGATTTGGCAGGCAGCCAGGCCCAGCCTCTTTCTCCGGTTGGACCCTCTCGTTGCGCTGACGGCAACACTGGCGGGACGAACGCTGGTCGCCGGAGTGGGCCTGGCCGCGCTGACCTTGGTGGTGACGCTGCTCTTTGGCCGGGTCTGGTGCGGCTGGTTGTGCCCGATGGGGACTGTCCTGGAGTGGATCGCGCCCAGGAGCAAGCGCTCCCACCTCCGGCGGCCGCCGGAGGCATGGCGCGTCGTCAAGTACCTGTTGCTCTTTTGCCTGCTTTTCGCCGCGCTGCTTGGCAACCAGACACTGCTCTTCCTCGATCCCATCACCATCATGATCCGCACCGTGACGGCCGCCATCTGGCCCGCGCTGAGCTATGCCGTCTACCAGGTTGAGGCTTTTCTTTACGGGTTCGAGTTCCTCTGGGGACCCTTGGATGCGCTGCACAGCGGGGTGATATACCCCGTCTTGCAGGATGTGGAATCGGTGTTCATCCACGCAGCGCCGATTTTCCTCTTTTTTGCCGGGATTGTGGCGCTCAATTGGTGGGCGGAACGCTTCTGGTGCCGCTACCTATGCCCCTTGGGCGGGCTGCTTGGGTTGGTCTCCAAGCTGACGCTGGTGCGACGCGAGGTGGGTGAGGAGTGCTCGGCGTGCGCGCTTTGCACTCAGCACTGCCCCACCGGCACCATTGAACCCACAAAGGGCTACCGGAGCGATCCGGCCGAGTGCACTGTCTGCTACGATTGCGTCGTCCAGTGCCCGCCGGGCAGCATCGCCTTTCGCCATCAGTTCCCCAGGTGGAAGCCGGCCGTGCAGCAAGCGTACGATCCCGGCCGGCGTCAGGTGCTGCTTGGCCTGGGGATGGCAGTGGCCGGTGTGGCGCTCGCCGGGGTCGAACCGGCAAGAAAGCATACACCGCCGAGAATGATCCGGCCGCCCGGCGCGATGCTCACCGATTTTAAAGCGCTCTGCATCCGCTGCGGTGAGTGTGTTTCCGCCTGCCCGACGCGAGGTTTGCAGCCGGACCTCGTCGAGGGCGGCTGGCAGAACGTGATGACACCGTTCTTGGTGCCGCGACTGGGTTACTGTAGCTACAGTTGCACCGCCTGCAGTGAGGTCTGCCTGACTGGTGCTATTCCTCGGTTGACTCTGGAAACGAAGCAGCAGACGCCCATCGGCCTGGCCCGCTTGGATAAGGACCGCTGCCTGCCCTGGACGCACAACACCCCCTGCATCGTCTGCGAGGAATCCTGCCCGATACCTGACAAGGCGATCCGGCTTGACGAGATCGATACGATCGACGCACAGGGTGAACCGGTGGTGCTGCAACGCCCCTACGTGGTGAAGGAGCTGTGTATCGGCTGCGGCGTCTGCGAGTACCAATGCCCGTTGGGAGGCGACGCGGCTATTCAGGTCTTTGCGCGGATGGATGGCGCGTAAGTGGAAAGAACCTCGGGCGGGGAACCGCAGAGGGAACAGTATCTTGTTCGTTTCTCGACACCATCCCTGTCTCCGGTTGCGCACGAGCCGAACGCAGTTACAATGGCCGCGGGATTGGTGACAGCCACAAGGAGTAAAAATGCGCTTCGGACGAGACTCGGCTCACCTGCCACGGATGATCATCCTTCTCCTGCCTGGGTCATTGTCCAGCAATGTCCCCCGGCTCGGGAACCTGACCATCAAAAAGCCGGTCCCGAGGTGCCGGCGCCCCCCCAAACCAACCCCGCATGCTTCCATGACAGTTTGGTCAGCTCCATGCAGGCGCCAAGCGGCCACGAACTGGAGTGCAAGAGCGTTGCGAATCCTTGGCGCAGGCTTGGATTTACCGAGTCAGATATGCTTTACCGGTTCCAGAATTGCTGGTCATGGGCGCGCATAAACTCTGCGCACTCGTCCCAGATGACCGGCCCCATCTCGATCTGGTTGAAACCGCTATCCGCCAGTGCGCCTTGACCACTCTGCCCGATAACCTCAGAATCACAGCGGACACCATATTCCGCTGGATCGCTGCCTGGTTTGAGTCCGACATAGCAAACCGGAGCGGGATCATGGAGCCTCACGGAATCGATCGTCTCGTTAAAGCTCGCCATGGATGCCGGACGGGCGGCGCAGCTTTCGCCGATCTGGCCCCAGATAATGGCCGACCGGGTCTGGCCGCGGATGATAGTGATCTGGTAGAGGGACATTCGATCATTTCGTACGCGTTCCACTTCCAGGCGGGCCGCCGGTTCGCCATCCACCTCTAGTTCGAAGGGCTCTTGCGTGATGGTCCAATCTACACTGCCGGGACTTGAATCGAGATAATTCTGCTGATAGACGGCCTGCAGACCTTCCAGCGCCGTCGCGCCGGGGAGTGCAGCGGTGGGCATTGTGCGCACCTCGACTTTCATGCCGCAGGCGTTCGGATTGATAAAGAAATAGGCATCTGACCCGCCGCCTGCGGCTGTTGATCCCATAGCATAGTGATCAAAGCCCTTGGCGCTCACGCCCAGAGTCACATCCGTTATCTCGACAATCACTGGTGCATTTGAGGTAGATTCCGGGCTGGGTTCGGGAGGGATGGCGGTCGGGGTAGCTGCCCCGTAGAGCTCGTCACCGCCGATCTCACCCTCTTCCACCGGATGTGTCTCATCCTTGGGCGCATTCGGGCCGATCATATAGGCGTAGTAAATCTCGCCGCTATCCCGATGGCGACAGATCTTGTATACCACCCGCTCCTCGTCCAACGCAATCTCGGGCGTCATGCCAAGCTGCCCGGCCACGGCCAGGTATCCGGCTCGGTCGACGATCTCGCAATCGGCAAAGCTGGCCCCATACGCGGCCGCATCCAGCGTTTCCAGATGGCCGTCCAGCAACTGGATGCGCATGTTGTCGCGGATGTTGGTCATAAAGGGCGGCGGCTTGCCGGCTGCATCCAGCGCGACAAAGAGGCCAAGGAAATTGTCGATAGTCTGATTCACGGTGGCTTTTGTCCCCGCCCCGCTGCCGCGGATATTGCCGCCCGCCATGGTGGCGGCCGAGATCGGCGAGCGGCCACCCTGCAACACAGAGCCCAGAAAACTGTCCATCTCGGTCAGCATGTTGACCGTCGTCTCCATATCGGCTTCCAGTTGGGCCGAGCCCGCCTCGACTCTATCCGGAATGCCGCCCAAGGCTTCGTTCAGGAATTGACCCAGACCGCCCCCAAGCTGCTTGACCTCATTCTCCGAGAGCGCAAACCAGCCCAACTGCTCGTTCAGCGTTTCCACCATCAACTCGGGGACCTGTTGCGCGGTAGCGGCCGTCGCCTGAATCTGGATCGCGGCCGTCTGGGCCGCCTGGACCGTCTGACGAATCCTGCCCACGAACTTGACGGCGCCCTGTGATCCCGCGATTTGGTCCAGGAAGGTCTGCCCCATCTCGTTGCCAAACTGGTGCCGCGCCCCCCGTTTGACATACTCGGCCGCTTGTATCACTGCCTGGCGTTCCAGCTCTATCTGCCAGCGAGTGCGCCAGTATTGCTGGCCCATGTCGGCCGGGCCCATATGGTCAATCAGGTTGTCATAATAGGCGCTCAAATCCTCTACCGTGAGCCTGGCCTCGTTATAGACCCGATTGCGCCGGTTGAATGCGCCGAAAATGCGGACGATGCCGACAAAGAGATTGGCGACCGGCGACGGGATGATTTGCGCCTCGGCCGCCGGCAGCGGCGCCAGCACCGGCGTCAGGTCCCCCACCAGCAAGGTCGCCAGAACCAGAGCGATCAGTAGCTTTTTCATTGGGCCGCCTCCTCGGGATAGAGCGGGACCGTCTCTACGTAGACCAACCGGCCCTCAAAGATCCCAAGGATGATCTGATCACCCACCAGGATTTCCCCGGCCGCCAGTTC
>DAOUVM010000053.1 GCA_030667645.1 Ardenticatenales bacterium
AATTCCTGGCACGTGTGCCGATTCGCATCGCTGGTGAGAGTCACTACGATGTGCGGTGCCGAGCGCTATTATGATACTGGATATTCGTGTCCTGTCCACCGGAGAGCAAGATGGCAGAGGGGATTCCAGCTCCTGAATTCGAGTACCAATTATGCACTGGCTGCGGGCAATGCGTGCAAGTGTGCCCGGATCAAGCACTGGTTATGAACGATCAGCGCCCGGAATTCGTGCCCGAGGGCGACTGCACCTATTGTGGCTTGTGCGAGGAGACCTGCGCCACCGGGGCCATTCATCTATCCTACGAAATCGTCCTTGGAGCCGAATGATGGGGACCAGACGACACGGGGCTCATCGCACACAGCGGTAAGCGGTCACCAAGGGTTGATGCTTGGAACATGATAATGGCCGATGGCGACCCGAGAATGGGAGGGGGGCTGATGGAAGATATCTGCCCGGTGACACCGGCCGGGCGAAAATCGATCCCCCTTTCCGCGAATCCCTGCCGATTTCCCTCTGGCGCGGACCGGCAGAAGGAACGGCGCCTTGCCCGCCTCTGTGCACTCGGATGGTGTCGAATAAGGGGTTGCGGCGACGGCGGCTCGTGTGGTTGACTGCACCGGCCGCTCGCACGCTATTAGGGTTGATGCTTCTCTGGTAGAATCGGCCTGAGGGAGGTCATTGATGGCAGATTCTCGGCCCGTTGTGGTGATTGTCGGTGCGGGTTTTGGTGGCCTGCGGGCTGCCCAGGCATTGAGCCGTGCGCCGGTGAAAATTGTGCTGGTAGATAGGCGCAATTATCATCTATTCCAGCCTCTGCTGTACCAGGTTGCCACGGCTGGCCTGGCTCCGGGCGAGATAGCGTATCCGGTGAGGGCCATCCTTCGCAACCAACGCAACCTCGAGTTCCGGATGGCCGAGGTGACGGGAATCGAACTAGCCGAGCGTTGCTTGGTCACTTCCACTGGGACGGTAGATTATGACTACCTTATCCTGGCTTTTGGGGCCGAGACCAACTACTATGGTCTGGAGTCGATTGCAGAGCACAGTTTTGGCCTCAAGGATCTGGATGATGCGGTTTCCATTCGCAACCATGTATTGCGGCTGTTCGAGTTGGCGGCGCAAGAGGGCAACCCCGAAATACGCCAGGCGATGTTGACCTTTGCGGTAGTTGGTGGAGGACCGACTGGAGTAGAGAGTGCTGGAGCGCTGGCGGAATTGACCAGGTTGGCGCAGTTGAAGGATTTTTCCGAGCTGAATCCCAGGGATCTGCGCGTGATCCTGCTAGAGGCCTCAGATCGGTTGCTGGCGGGGATGCCAGAGACGCTGCGCGAAGCCACGGCCGAGACGTTATGGCGCAAACATGTCGAAGTTCGCTTTGGCGCAACCGTGACGGATTTCGATGGCCGTGAGCTCTTTCTCAAGAGCGGCGAAGTAATCCCGGCGCGCACGTTGATTTGGGCGGCCGGGGCGCGCACGGTGGGTTTGGCGAACTCGCTCGGTGTCGAGCAGTCCAGCCTGGGGCGGGTCGTGGTAGCACCAACGCTTCAACTGCCTGCCTATCCGGAAGTGTATACCATTGGGGATGCCGCCTATTGGGAGATAGACGGGGATCCGCTGCCAATGGTCGCCCCGGTGGCGGTGCAGCAGGCGAACACAACAGCCCGAAATATCATCCGCACGCTGGATGGCAAACCGCCAGTGGCGTTCGAGTACCGCAACCCTGGATCCCTGGCGACGATTGGTCGAAACGCGGCCGTCGTGCAGTTGGGCAGATTCCACTTTCGGGGTTTTCTCGCGTGGCTGATCTGGCTGACCATCCACCTCATGCGACTGGTTGGCTTTCGCAATCGGCTCATGGTGCTGATCGACTGGGCATGGGATTATTTTTTTTACGATCGGGCGGTACGGGTGATCATGCCGGAAGGTCGGTGGCCATGGACGACGGGAAACGAGCAGGACTTTGGTGCGCCAGAGAGAGACGCCTTCCATCGCGGGCGATAGTGGCGCCCGGTGGAGCTCGTCTGCTCCTTTGTATGGGGCCGTGCCATGATGCCGGCCGGCCCTACTCGCTGACACGAGTGTGGCGATGAAGTCTATCGAGCCCCGTTCTCACGCGAGCAGGTTTTTCACCTATGCCACTGTGAGCACTGCCTGTCTCTTCCTCTCGACCCTGGCCGGGGCGTTCATCCGTGTATCTCCTCGGTTCAAGCTCTTGCCGTCCTATATCTTTTTCTTCTCTTTTGCTGCCTTTGCCGTCATGCTTTTTCAATCCATTCTCGCCCGAGGGGCGGATCGACTGCCAGATCTCGATTTACGAGAGCAAAGGGGAACGCTCGTGGCGACCGTCGTGGTCAGCGGCCTGTGTGTCGCCAGCGAGTTGGCGGCCGTGGGCTGGCCCAAGATCCCGGCCGGTATCATCTTGGCGGTGGCGGCGCTCCACCACGGGTTGCGGATCTGGCGGGGGATTAGCTTGCGCCGAATATGGCAGGATGTGGCTCTGCGCTTCTTTGCCACCGAAATGTGCTTCCTGCTGGTAGCGGCCGTGGGCCTCGGCGCCCTTGGCTGCAAAGAGACCTGGCCCACCTTGGCTCTCATCCCCAGTTTTCTTCGCCCTTCCACCGTGTTTCTGGGGGCATCATTCACGCTGACACTCACCATTACCGGCTTTCTCTACATCCTCGGCCAGGCAGACGGGGGGCTCACTCTTCGAGAAGATCGCATCCTGGATTGGTGGTACTAAATGCTGGTCGGTGGGGTGCTTGTTTTCCTGCTGGTGATCCTCCTGGACCTGCGGGCCTTGATGCAGATCTTGGCGCTCGTCCTAGCGGCTTGGGTGTTTGTACTCAACCTCCTATTTGTCCCGCGTCTGGTCCGCAACCCTGGTTCGCTGGCCTTGCTCTATGCTCTGGTGGCCTTGATGGGACTGCTAGCCGCCTCCACTGCCGGCAACGCTCTGATCGCCTCCCACATGCCCACGATCCCGGCCGGCGAGAATCCGGTACTGCTCGCGCATGTGCACCTTGCGCAACTGGGCTGGGTTTGCATCTCCTTCTGGGGGATTCTCTACACCTTGTGGCCAATGATGCTACGACTGGATGCTGATCCGGCAATGGGAGGAGTGCGGCCGGCGAATTGGCTCCCGTTGGCGACGTGCTATCCGCCGGCCGCCCGCGCGATGGCCTACCTGCAGCTCGTTGTGGCCATTGCCGGGATGGTTGGCCTGGTCGCTAGCCAGTTGCTCCCCAGTGACTCGTTGATGGTGATCAGCGGTCTGGTGTTCGCGGCAGCGACACTGGCGCCTTTGCCAGTGATGTGGTTGCTCAAGCGGAATGGGTCACTCTAGTTCAGAGTCTGGTTCTGTTGCTCCCACATGAGGCGGTAGCATTCGCCCAATTGGATCAGGTCATGATGCCGGCCGCGTTCGATAATCCGGCCTCCCCGCAGTACCAGGATCTCGTCCATGGTTGTCAATCCCACCAGCCGGTGGGTGATGACGAGCGTGCTGCGTTTCTCCATCACGCCCAAGAGTTCTCGCATCACTTCCCGCTCGGTGATGGTGTCCAGGTTGGCAGTGGGCTCGTCCAGGATCAGCAGAGGCGCGTTCTTGAGGATGGCCCGGGCGACGGCGAGTCGCTGCCGCTCACCCGCGCTCAAGCGCAGGCCCTTGTCCCCGATCCAGGTGTCATACCCTTGGGGCAGAGAGTGGATGAAATCGTGGATCTGAGCTTGTTGGGTGGCAGTGACTATCTCCTCCATGCTGGCCTCTGGCCGGGCCAGCAGTAGATTTTCCCGCACCGTGCAGCTAAAGAGATGCGTATGTTGGGAAACCACACTGATCAGGCTACGCACGTCATCCTGGCAGTACTCGCGGATTTCTGTGTCACCGAGGGTGACGTTTCCATCCTTATAGTCCCAGAAGCGGAGCAGCAGATGGACCAGCGTGGATTTGCCGGCACCGCTGGGGCCGACGATGGCGATGCGGCCACCGGGCGGCAGGGTAAAACTCACCTTGTTCAGAGCCGGTGGCTCGTTCGGAGCATAACGGAAGGTTAGCTCTCTGACATCAAGGGAGCCGTGCGGGGGGGCGGGCAAGGACGCAGGAGTAGGTGGATCCGGCACGACCGGCTCTGTATCCACAACCTCGAACAGCCGCCGGCCGGCCTCCAGGCTATTATCCAGGTATTGAAGGGCGGCCGGCAGAGGGAGCACGGCCTCAAAGCTGGACATCACCCCCAGGATCAGCACCGCGAGGATCACGCCGTCCAGTTCGGCCGAACGGATCAGAGGTATCGCCACCACCAGTGCCGCCAGCACTCCCAAGTTCATCAGCAGGCCGCCAAGAGCGCCATGCAGGCCTGCAATACGCGCCATCCTGGCCTGTAGACGAGCCAGTTGCCGGCCGAGTGCGGTAATGTGTTCTTGGTATCGCGTCCCCTGTCCAAAAGCCAGGAGATCCGCCATCCCTTGAACCGTATCGACCATTGCCACGTTCAACTCTGCCCGCACCTGCACCATCTCCTCGCCTGTTCGTCTGCCTAATTGGCGGGCGAAAAGCGGCAGACCGAGGCCAGCCAAGGCGAGTGCAATCAGGAGCGTGATTGCCAGCGAGGGGGCAAGGCTGCCCATGAACACCCACATCAAACCCCCCACCAGCGCCGCCACCAACGGTGGCGCGAGCACCCGCACGTACAGGTTCTCCAGGGTATCGACGTCCGCCACGATACGGCTCAACAGATCGCCACTACGGTACTGCATCAGCCTGGCCGGGGCGAGCGGCTCTAGTGCGCGATAGAACCAAACACGCAGGCGGGCCAACAGGCGAAAGTTGATGTCGTGGGAGATATTGCGTTCCAGGTACCGGAAAAGACCCCGAGAAATGCCAAAAAAGCGAACACCCACAACAGCCACCTGCAGGTCTGCGATGGATGGGCGAAGGGCTGCCTTGGCGATAATGTAGGCGGCAGTGGTCATCAGGCCCACGCTGCTGCCAATGGTGGCGAATCCGAGGAGCGCGGCCAGGATGATCCGGCGCCAGAACGGCGCCGCTAGCTTTATCAGCCTCCACATGGTGTGGCGTGCAGGCGAGCCCATCACCCTGACTTTTCTCTTTCCAGGCCATGGGCATGGACCAGCCGCCGGTACAGACCATACTGCTCCAGTAGCGCATCGTGCCTGCCAGACTCGACCACTCGGCCGGATTGCATCACCATAATCTGGTCGGCATGGGTGACGGTACTCAGCCGGTGGGCAATGATGAGAGCGGTTCGGCCTTGCAAGAGACGCTCGATGGATTCCTGGATCAACCTCTCGAGTTCCGGATCCAGGTTGGCGGTGGCTTCGTCCAGGATGAGCAAGGGGGCGGCTTGAAGAAAGGCGCGGGCCAACGCGAGCCGCTGTGCCTGCCCACCGCTGAGCCGCTCCCCGCGCTCGCCAATGACGGTATCATAATCCTGCGGAAGCTGCTGGATAAAGTCGTGAGCATGGGCGTTCCGAGCCGCCCACTCGATCTCATCCAGGCTGGCTTCCGGTCGGGCAAGTCTCAGGTTGTCCGCTACGGAAGCGTGAAAGAGATACGGGTTCTGCGGCACCCAGGCGATCTGCTCTCGCCAAGCAGCCACCGGGATATCATTTAGCGCCACATTCCCCACGAAAATGCTTCCCTGGTCCGGTTCGATGAATCGCAGCAACAGGTGAGCCACGGTGCTTTTACCAGCTCCACTGGGACCGACCAACGCAACCTTTTGGCCGGGTTCGATTCGAAGCAAGAGGCCGTTGAGAGCTGATCGTTGGCCATGGTCATAGGCATAGTGGACGTGAGAGAGGTAGATTGGAGAGTTGGGGGACGGGGAAATGGGGGCGCCCTTGTGGACAGGAGATTGGGCTAATGGGATGGGGGTTTCCAGAATCTGAGAGATTCGCCCGGCGGCCGCCACGCCGGTCATACCCGCGTGAAAGCGGGTGCCCAGCATCCGCAACGGGAGGTAGAATTCCGGGGCCAGGAGTAGCACAAAGAATGCCTGCTCAAAAGCCAAGCGACCGTACAGTAGGCGGAGCCCGATTTGCACCGCAACCACGGCCGTGCTGATGGTTGCCAGCATCTCCAGCACCAGGGCCGACAGAAACGCTACTCGCAGCACTCCCATCGTCGTTTGACGGAAGCGGCCGCTGACCTGGGCGATGACTTTGATCTGCTCTCGGCTGCGACCGAGTAGCTTGAGTGTCGAGAGCCCTTGCAGCACGTCCAGAAAGTGAGCGCTCATCCGGCCCAGGGAGGTCCACTGATTCTGGGCGAGGGTATTGGCAATGCTGCCGATTAGCATCATGAAGAATGGAATCAGCGGGGCGGTAACCAGCAAAACTGCGCCGGACAGAGGGTCCAGCGGAAACACAAAGCTGAGGACGGCAAGGGGAACCAGAGCCGCCAGGGCAAGCTGGGGCAGGTATTGACTCAGGTAGGTATCAAGCGCTTCCACTCCTTCGGTAGCGGTGTTCGCTAGTTCCCCACTGCGTTCGCCGGTGGCATAGACCGGTCCCAGGGCGAGCAAGTGAGCTGACAAGCGTCGACGCAGGTCGCGTTTGATCCGTCCGGCTATGCGGTTGGCCGTGACCTCACTCCCCCAGGACAGCCCGGACCGCACCAGTGCAAGGATGAGCAGCGCGATGAGGAGCGACTGCACATCCCCCAGAGAGGCTCCCTCCAGGAAAACCCGGCCGACGACCTGGCTCAGGTATCGGGCCTGAAGGACCAGCAACACGCCGGCCAACAGACCCCCGCCCACGGTCAGAATCAGATCAACCCGAGCTGCTCGCGCGGCCGGGCTGGGTCCGCCAAAACCCTGACGCAGGAGCCGCCGGTCCAGGTTCACGGCTGGCCAAGGCAGAGGACGGAGACAGAGGAACAAGAGTCTCCCCTGTCCCTATCTCGCATCCCGACCGGCATTTCGCGGTCGCTAATACTCCAACTCTGTGTCTTTGCCAATCCTCTGCCGAAAGACGTAATAGGACCAACCTTGGTAGAGGAGCACAATGGGCACAAAGATGAGCGCCACGATGCCCATCACCTTGAGCGTATAGTCGCTAGAGGAAGCGTTGTAGATGGTCAAGCTCCACTCGTCACTGAGAGTGGAGATCATCACCCTTGGGTACAGGCCGACAAAGAGCGTCACGGTGACCATGGCGACGGTCAGTGCCGTCATCACAAACGCCCATCCATCTCGCTGTCTCTTTTGGAACCATCCCACGGCAATCAAGGCGGCGGCTGCCAGCAGGGCAGTCAGGATCGCGCTCGCCCTGCTCAAGATATCGGTCGCAATAAAGCCCCAGGCGACAAACAGCACGGTCAGAATCACCGTCGGAATCCAGGAGCGTCTCGCTGCCGCCTGAGCCCGTTCGGCCAGCGGGCCGGCTATCTTTAAGCGCAGGAAGCTCGCCCCATGCAGCGTGAAAAGAGAGACAAAGACCAGCCCACCTGTCAGGGAGAACGGGTTCAGAAGAGGCAAAAGGCTGCCATAGTAGTTCATGTCGGGGCCTATTGCTACTCCGCGCATCAAGTTGCCAATAGTGATGCCCCAGAGCAGAGCGGGCAGGAGACTGCCAGCAAAGATCATCCAGTCCCACAGACTGCGCCATTGCGGGTTCTTGTCCTTGCTACGGAACTCAAAGCCCACCGCCCGCACAATCAGGGCGAGTAGCATCAGGAAAAGCGCGAGGTAAAAGCCGCTGAACATGGTCGCGTACCAGTGGGGAAAAGCGGCAAAGATGGCACCGCCGGCCGTTATCAGCCAAACCTCATTGCCATCCCAGAATGGGCCAATAGTGTTGATCATCATTCGGCGTTCCTTGTCCTCCTTGGCCAGGAAAGGCAGCAAGATGCCGACGCCGTAGTCGAATCCTTCCAGCAGGAAAAAGCCGGTGAACAGCACCGTGATCAAGACAAACCAGATTGTGTTCAGGTCCATTAGGTACCTCCACCAACCTTAGCACTTATAAGGAATGACTGTCCGTTTTGAATGGTGATTCACGGGCAGAGCGGTCACAGAACCGCCAAGCTATTTTTGAACGGGTACTTTGCTGGCATGTTTGGCCAGCAGGTAGACGTCTGCAACGATCAACGCAGCATAGACCAGCGTGAAACCTATCAGAGACACGAGGACCGTGCTGGCCGGGACATTGGGCGAGATCGCGTCGGCCGTCTTCATTAGTCCGTACACTATCCACGGCTGGCGGCCCAACTCGGTTAGGAGCCAGCCGGCCGAGTTGGCAATGTAGGGGAGAAAGAGTGCCAGGGCGAGCAGTTGCAGGAACCTCGGTTTGCTCTCAGGCTTTCCCCTTAGCGCCAGGTAGAGGGCGTAGAGAAGAAGGACGACCATCATAACGCCTGTTCCCACCATCAGACGGAAACTCCAGTAGCTGAGAAAGACCGGCGGCACATAGTCACCCGGTCCGTATGCCTGCTCGAATTCCGCTTGCAGGTCTTTGATGCCCCTGACCTCTCCCTCAAACGAGTTGTACGCCATCAAGCTGAGCGCCCTGGGGATCTTGATGGCCCAGATCTCTTCTTGCCTCTCCTCGCTGAAAAAGGCAATGATTGAAAGGCCGGCCGGGTCTTCGCTCTCCCACAACGCCTCTGCGGCCGCCATCTTCATCGGCTGGGTCGCTACCATATGCTGCCCCTGGGCATGCCCTATTCCGGTTACCAGCACAATGCCAACGGAGCCGAAGATCGCGGCCAGGCGAAAGGACTTGCGGAACAGCGGGTCCGCCTGCGTTCTCTTTGCCAGGTGGTAGGCGCTGATGCCGATCACAAACATTGCAGCGGTCGTAACACCAGAGGTGATTACGTGGGGAAACTGTAGCCACACGTGAGAGTTGGTGACCAAAGCAATAAAGTCGGTCATTACCGCGCGGCCGTCGATGATCTCAAAGCCTACCGGCTGGTGCATGAACGAATTGGCAATCAGAATCCAGAGCGCGGAAAAGTTGGAGCCAATAGCCACCAGCCAGATGGTTGCCAGGTGTGCCTTTCTAGAGAGTTTATCCCAGCCAAAGATCCAGACGCCCAAGAAAGTCGACTCTAGAAAGAAGGCCAGCAGTGCTTCGATCGCCAGCGGCGCCCCGAATATGTCACCTACAAAGCGAGAGTACTCGGACCAGTTCATGCCGAATTGGAACTCTTGCACCAGGCCCGTGGCTACTCCCATCGCAAAGTTGATGAGAAACAGCTTGCCCCAGAACTTTGTCATACGCTTGTAGGTCTCGTCGCCGGTGCGGACATAGAGGGTTTCCATGACCGCGACCAAGACGGAGAGGCCCAGCGTCAGAGGAACAAAGAAAAAGTGGTAAATGGTGGTGACGGCAAACTGCCATCGAGCCAGCGCAAGTGCCTCCATATCCGATCTCCTCCCAACTCAACCCGGGCTAGCGTGCACGGATTCGGTTCAACATCTCGGCCAACCGCTGTAGGTGCAGCTTTTCTTCATCAACGATGCGCGTGATCATCTTCTTGTCCGAGTCAGAGACCATGTCCCGCAGGTCGTGGAAGAACAGAATCGTCTCCTTTTCGAAACCTATCGCCATGTGCAGGGCCTCCTCTTCGCCGGTCACTTGCTCGGCAAGGGAAAGGGCTTTGTCTTGCCCCTGGAAAAAGGCGCTCTGGACGGTGGCCTGCAGGTATACCAGGTATTGATCCCACTGATCGGCCGGCATGAGCGACCGATCCCAACTGACCTGAGACAGCTTTTCAAAAGCCGCATAATGCTGCACTTCCTGTCTGGCCAGGTCCTCGAAGAGCGCCTGGACATCGGCTGACTTTACCTTCTGAGCCACGGTCTCGTAAAAGATCTCGCCTCCCTTTTCAATCTCGAGTGCCATTTCAACGACATCGGTTGCTCCAAAGATCGCCATCTGTATCTCCTGTTCTTGCTCTATTGTGCCAGTAAAGCTGCTCTCGCAGGTGGATTCCTCCAGTGACAATCTCTCCTGGCGGCGCCCATTTCCCCTGTGCCTGCT
>DAOUVM010000094.1 GCA_030667645.1 Ardenticatenales bacterium
AATCGAGCGACTTGAACGGCTCGTACAGCTTATGGTTTCGGAATACCTGGGCGTAGGTGACGGCCGCGCCGGCGCTCTTGGCGGTATCCCGGCGCATGACCGCGGCCGCGTGGCGGGTATCCGGCACGTCCAGTTCTCGCTCTCGAATCTCAAAAGAGAGGTCAGCGCGCTGTTGGTCGGTCAATCCCACCATGGCTGCTTCGTGGAGTTTGGTCACCGTCCACTTGGCGCGACTGCCGGCATGGCTTGCACTCTGCGGGACCTGTGTCTCTGTCGTCCCATCGCCGGTGGCGTCCGCAGCCGGTTTCGGTTTGGGTGGGGGCATGAGGTGCCGGCCGGCCGCACGGACAACGGCCGATTGCACAGCGTCGCCGGCCTTGACCGATTGGACGATCTCTTCGAGCGCCGCGCCGGTGACGCCATCCTCGACCACGACCTCGACCAACTGCACCTGGGTATCGGTGTCCTCAACGGTGCTCAGGGCGTTAATTTGTTTCATGGTCAACTGCCCTGATGCGACCAGTTCTTGGATTTCCTCTGACATCTGGTCAAGTGTCCGATAGTAATAAATGGTACGCCTGGACTTGCCTACGAGGGAAGCCAATTGGGACCAAGAGCAATGGGTCAATGCCTTCAATCCCCTCAGGCCGGCGAGGGTCTCCATGGGGTTCAGGTCTGCACGGTGCAAGTTTTCCACCAATCCCTGGACGGCCCACTCCACCTCGTCGTTCTCGTCAGGGGAGACAACGATGGCGGGGATGGTCTCCAGGCCGGCCTTCACCGCCGCCCGCCAACGGCGCTCGCCAAAGATCAACTCATATGAGATCTCGCCGTCATCATCATGGCGGGCGGCCCTGATGGGCTGCAGCACCCCGTGCTCCTGGATGCTGGCTGCCAGATCGTCCAGCTCAGCGGGGTCAAGAACCTGGCGGGGCTGGTGGGGGGACGGCCGGACCTGGTTCACCGGGATTTCCTGAAAGGCCTGGCTCCCGGGGAGTGGCGGATTTTCATCTGCGGCTACGAGCCCGGGCGGCATCATCTCCTGCCAGGGCTGCGTGTCGGTTGCGGGAGATGCCGGATGACGACTGTTGTTTGGGTCGCTCGTCATGCGTCTCTCCCAACCGTTCTCGGCGCGGGCGGCCGGGGTTCACATATCTGTGGCGGCGCGTTTGAGCCTGCGCCGCCGGGAGGCGCTTCACCGTCAGCGGCCAGCACTGGGTGGTCGCCGCACGCCGGATGTCCAGGGGCATGTCGGGAAGGGGGCTTTCCCGTGCCGAGTGCTTTTGATAAACGGACGGAATTGCGAAAAAGGGGCGCCATCTGTGGCAAGATGGCGAGCATCGCCCTGGTCAGATTCAAGGGGCCGTTGACGGTGCTGGGGATGAATCCACGGACGCGTGCGGCGCGGTTGGCTAATTCACGGAATGGGATGACGAGGGGAAGGACGACGTCGGTTAATGCCGAGCCACCCTGAAGAATGGAGAAAACAGCTTGACTGTCCTGAAAGCCCAGGCCCCGCGTGGCCCCGGCCTGGGGGTCCAGATTGATGAAGAAACCGCGACGACCTGCCTTGACCAGAGCGGCCGGCAGGTTGATGGCGGTAGCGGCCTCGCCTGCACTTGCATCACACTTGCCATGGACGGCAGTGCCATGGAGTGCAGGTGTGTTCACTCCATCCCTATGGTCAGCAAAAGCGACAACTCGCATCTCGGTTCCTTTAGCAGTGAAACAAGCCGGCATAAAAGGGTGGCCGACGATAAAGCGCCAGAGGAACCGCTGCATCTCGAGGCGGCCGGTATAAAAGGGTGACCGGGGAAAAGGGCCAGGAGATGAAAACCTGCGCGGTTGCAAAGCCTTTGCTGTTAAGGTACGAGGACAGTATAAGGCTATTCCTCACACCTGTCAAGTCGCGGTGGGGCGCCTATGTCACAGAAGTGTCAGATAAGCAGGTCAAGTGGGACAAGGCGTTCAGAATGGGTCGAAATGGGTATACCTTGTGGGGAAGTCGAAAAGAAGGGAGAGGATTGGAACTGTGTCTATTGGATTGGGAATACCTGGCGCCTCGGATTGCCGAGGGATTGGCTCTGAATGGAGGTCCATGTGGTTGTCACGCTAACCACATGAGATAAGTGATAATCGGGTTCTCTGAAAGTGGTGCGACGGCGCCACCCGGTCGGCCGCTTGGCCGCGGAGGTGTCATCCAGTTGCTGCCTGGCACAAAGGGTCTCAAACGTGCAACCCCTGGCAGGCTCGGACGGCCGGCGGAGGTGATGGCATAATGCCACCACCTGGTTACCCTCAACGGCCGGGCAGAGATGAGTTCTCCCATCCTGGGATTGGCTCATCGTCCAGGCCGGTCATCCTACCTTGGGAATTGTATATTTGGCTCACCGGCCGGGGAGAATCAGGTGGTGGACAACGCCTTTATCGAGCGCCTCTGGTGCACGGTCAAGTACGAGGACATCTTCCTGCGGGAGTACGCCACCGTGCCGGCCTTGGTCAACGGATTGCAGCGCTACCTCGGCTTCTACAGCACCGAGCGGCCGCAGCGGAGCCTTGGATATCGAACAGCGGCCGAGGCGGATGTTGATGCTCAAGGAGCATCATGGTAAACTGCTGTCCACCTTATCTTGGCCCGTTTCTGGTCCAGCAAATGGGGGTGACTTGAGCCTTCGAGCAAGCCTATCATCAACGGCAAGGGAATGTATCTTAACCTTGTGTCCACGAAAGTGGGGGAAGCCCAGAAGCGTAGATTCTCTTTACCAGGCAGTGAAACGTCATATTCGCCAGTGGGCCAAGCCTGACAATCACACGCTGGCACCAAAGACTGTAGCGGATTTGATCCGGCCCAAGTCGGAACTGGTGTAGGAGAACGCCCTCCTGCGCCAACAGTTGATCGTACTCGGGCGGCAGAAGAAGCGGCCGATATTGACGCGGCGTGATCGGGTGATGATGGTGCTCTTGGCCAGCAAGTAGGGAATCGCCCAGCAGGTACCGTGCAGGCCGGGGCAGCTAGCAGTTCCGCCAGTCAATGGGAATCCCATGTCCTACCCAGTGTTTGGAGGCCTGCACCACCATTACTCCTGGCGAACACCGGCATACGCGTTGTCATTGACCGCTGGGCGGATGAGAATATTCGGCTAGGACAGGTCGGATATGCATGACCTTGGAGGTCATAGCGCGGACCCTTCCTTGATCAGGAAGGCGAGTGCGGCCAGCCAGGCAGACGAAAAGGCGAGGACCCGACGATTCCGGCGCAGACCGGCGTACAACAGCACAGCAGCCATCAATCCAACTGACAGTCGCAACATGGCCAGAAACTCGCGCCAGCTACTGTAGGGTAGAAAGAGGAGAACGGCCGCATTGAGAAAAAGGGCCAGGGCGAGAGGATGCCGCCGGCCGCGCACGATTTCCCGGCCGGCAGCCCAGAGCGCCCACAGAGTGGGCAGGATGACGAGCGGTCCGAGGATGGCGACATAGAGCAGAAGCGCCTCCGGGCTGACTGCTCCAATCCGCCACAAGCCCATCAGCGGGATCATCTCAAATGGCGTTGCCATGGCGCCGCCGGAGCCAACGCCCGGGCTGCCGAGCCATTGCCACAGGAAGATCTGCCAGGCGGCAAAGGGGCCGGCCGCTGCCAGGCCGAACCTGAGGGCCATGCGCCGCCCCTCCTTTGAGAGCAGGTACAGCCCATAGGCGGCGGCGAAGATGAGGGTTGTCTCTTTGGCCAGAGCAGCCAGGGCAAACAGCGCGGCGGCGCGGCCGGGCCGCCGGCGCTCAAAGGCCCAGCAGGCAGCGATGGTCAACGCGTAGGCGAGTGGTTCGCTCAGATCGAGGCGCACAGACATCAACAGCCCAGCGTAGAGTCCGTAGATCAGAGCATGCCATCGGTTCACACGGAAAAGGACCATCAGACGCTCGACAAGGGCGGTTCCGGCCGCCAACGCGATCAGGTTGACGAGTACGAGGGTCCAAGGGATCAGGGCCGGTTGGCACAGAGCCAGCCACCGGGCCAACATCGGGTAGAGAATCCGCTGGTAGCGATAGGCGGGCACATCGAGCTTGCCGGCCGCCCCGGCCGGATCCAGCGCGATGTAGTATGAGAATTGGCCGTCATAGCCATCTGCGCCGGCCGGGTCGCCGTACTGGTAGCGGGCGCCGGCGACGACAAATGCCATCGGGTCGCCGCCGTTGCGCACGAGGATGACGCCCAGATACAACAGGCAGACTATCAGGACGATGATCCAGGGGCGTGCAAAACGATTGCGAAGAGAATGGACAGGCGGGCCGGTCATATTACTCTCCTAGATGGAAGAACACGCTTTTCCGCCAGGGGGGCCGGCGGCGGAACTCGACCGCGCGGGAATCGCCCGACGGAGGCGGTAGATTTTCCAGGGTCACGCGCATCATTATAGTTCTGGCAGTCGGGCAGGTCAACCGCGGCTTGCGGGCGCCGGCCGTGGTCGATGATGAGGTCGGCGGGTGGAGTCCGGTGTAGGCGTTGATCGCGAAAGGGCGAGAGGAACAGAATTCGAGAGTCTGAGGGAGCGGAAAGTTTCGGCCGATTGAGGGCAACGGCCGGCCGCGATTATGGTTGTTCCGGCAATTGTTGTTCCGGTAACTGTTTTCAGGTGAAATCTCGGATTCAATTATCATTTCGGGTTGAGGGGCGTGGCAGGGCTCGTGGTTCACGGCGAGTGTGATGAGGGTCTCTATCCCACCAATCAATTGTTTCCATTACGGGTTCTTCCTGGAGTGTCATTGACCGGGTTATACTGGTCCACGCATGATCGCTTGATGTATACCACCTGTGACCGCCTGATGTAGCCCACCCGTGATCACCTGATGTAGCCCACCCATGATCGCTCGATGTATACCACCCATGATCGCCCGATGTATACCACCCATGATCGCCCGATGTATACCACCCATGATCGCCCGATGTATACCACCCATGGTCGCCCGATGTATACCACCCATGATCACCCGGTGTATGCCACCCATGATCACCCGGTGTAGGGCATTGTGCGAAGGTGAGTTTGTGGCACCATTCCTCCGGAAACCAACGCTATCTGGAGGAAAGAGAAATGGAGCGTCTACACATGAACTACATTCGTGATTTGATACATCGTGTCCGCGCTGGCGAAAGCGATCGACGCATCGCCAGAGACTTGCGCGTATCGCGTGTCACCGTGCGCAGATATCGGAAATGGGCGGAAGCTCAGGGGTATCTGCAGCCGGACACTCCACTGCCCCATGATATCTCCGTGGCGGCGACACTCGGCGCCGCTCCAAGACCGCCCCGCGTGGCCTCGGGCGTGGAGCCGTACCGGGAGGCTGTGCAACGCCTGCTGGATCAGAAGGTCGAGATGACGGCCATCTTTCAACGTCTGCAAGAGGACCATGGCTACACCGGCAGTTACTCGTCCGTGCGGCGTTACGTACGCAAGCTGTGTCCGCGTAAACCCGATGCAGTGGTGCGTGTCCACACTGCCCCTGGTGAAGAGATGCAAGTAGACTTTGCCGGAGCAGGCAAGTTGTATGATCCAAGCTGCGGTCACCTGCGCCGAGCCCACGTCTTTGTGGCCACCCTCTGCTACAGTCGTCATCAGTATGCAGAACTGGTCTTTGACCAAAAGATGCCTACCTGGCTCGGCCTGCACCAGCGGGCGTTCGAGAGCTGGGGCGGGGTACCGGGGCGGGTGGTGCCTGACAATCTCAAGGCGGCGGTTGCGAAAGCCCTGGTGTATGATCCCGTGCTGGCTGAACCCTACCGGCGCATGGCTCAACATTACGGCTTTGTGGTCAGCCCAACCAGGCCGCGTACTCCACGGCACAAAGGCAAGGTAGAGAGTGGGGTGCACTATGTGAACCGCAATTTCATGGCCGGACGGGAGTTTCTAGATATCCATGTCGCCAACAAGCACCTAAAGACCTGGGTACGCGAGCGGGCCGGCACTCGGGAGCATGGCACCACGCATCAGGCGCCGCTGCGATTGTTCAAGGAATACGAACAGGCAGCCCTATTGCCGCTCCCTGTTGAGCCTTTTACGCTACGAGAGATCAAACAGGTCAAAGTGCATCGCGATTGCCATGTCACCATCGACAAGAGCTACTACTCGGTGCCACACGCCTACGTCGGTCAAACCCTTGATGCCTACCTCAGTGAGCGGATAGTGGAGATCTACCGGGGGCAAGAACTGGTGGCGACCCACGAGCGCAGTCAAGAGGCTGGCAACTGGCAAACCCGCATGGAACACTATCCTGAACACAAAGCCGCCTATCTGCAACGCACTCCCGACTTTTGCCGCCAAGCGGCGGCCCGGCTGGGTCCTGCCACCAGCCAGGTGGTCGAGACCTTGCTGGCTGATCGACCTCTCTATCGCCTCCGGTCTGTGCAGGCTATCCTGCGCCGCGAAGAGACAGTAGGCGCCGAGCGGCTGGAAGCAGCTTGCGCCAGAGCGCTCTACTTCGGTGATCCCACCTACCGGCGGATCAAAGAGATTCTGAATGCTGCTCTTGACCGTGAGCCGCTCCCTGAGATGGCGGCTGCGGCGCCGGCCCGATGCCACACTTTTGCGCGTTCCAGCGCCGAGTTCTTCGTTGTCTCCCAGGAGGTGGAATCATGATGACCCATCCCCTCCTGCCCAAACTGCGCGAGCTCAGACTCTCGGGTATGGTACACACCCTCGACGTCAGAGCGGCCCAGGCGATGGAACGGCAACTCGCCCCCATCGAGTTCCTGGCCCTGCTCTTGGATGATGAATTGGAACGCCGTAGTCACACACGATTGGCCCGTCGTCTGGCCCAGTCCGGCTGCGATAGCCAGAAGACTCTAGCCCACTTTGACTTCTCGGCGGCTCCGGGAGTCAATCGCACCCTCCTCCAAGACCTGGCGACTTGCACCTTCATCTCGCGCCATGAGAACGTCTTACTGTGCGGCCCGACGGGCGTCGGAAAAAGCCATGTGGCCAATGCCTTGGGGATTGAGGCCCTCAAGCGCGACTATCGCGTCCTATCCCGTTCCATCCATCGCCTGTTGAACAGCCTGCACGCCGCACGGGCCAGCGGTGCACAGCCGCGCTTGCTGGGCAAAGTGCTGAGTGCTGATCTGCTGATCTTGGATGACTTTGGCCTGCATCCCTTGACGCCACAGGCAGCCCAGGATCTTTACGAGATCATCAGTGAAAGGTACGAGCGTGGCTCGATCATCATCACCAGCAATCGCGCTTTTGAGGAGTGGGCTGAGCCATTCAGCAATGACCTGCTGGCGAGCGCAGCGCTTGATCGCCTCACCCATCACACGCACATGCTCATTATCCGCGGCGAAAGCTATCGTCAACTCAGCCGCAGAAAGGAGGTCTCCGGCGTTACTCCAGCCTTGCCCGCTGACAATGCGTCCCAAGCTCAGTAGCTCATGACTTCCAGCAGCGATGGCCGCGCCCGCGTTGCCCGCCAACCGGCGGTGTCGCGTACGCGGCCTCCTCTACCGGGACCAAGTCAAGTGCTGAAGTATTGTCGTAATCAACAGCCACACTCACGGCGCAACCTGCACCAGGGTGAACATGGTTGGACCCATTGATTGAACATGGTTGAGGCGAACGATTGGACATCGTTGGAGTACATGAATGAACATGGGCAAAGCACATCAGTCGGACATGGTTTCCTCAAACGACAATGGACTACATGACCCGCACATGAGTGGACTACATGACCCGGCTATGGGTGGACCACATAACCCGGCTATGGGTGGGTCACCACGAGCGGCTATTGACATGGAGAGAGAATTGGGTAGTTTGAAGGGGCGGGCCGGCTTGGGGGGCAAGATCGGGCGCGCAACTTTCGAATTCCGGATCATGATCCCACCAATCAATTGTTTCCATTACGGGTTCTTCCTGGAGGGAGAATTCGCAAGTTTGGCACGGCGGCCGGTTGGCAGTATCGGGCGCGAAAACTTCCGAATTCTGGATTATGATCCCACCAATCAATTGTTTCCATTACGGGTTCTTCCTGGAGAAAGAATTCGGAAGTTTGCCTCGGCGGGCCGGCTTGGGGGGCAAGATCGGGCGCGAAACTTTCGAATTCCGGATCATGATCCCACCAATCAATTGTTTCCATTACGGGTTCTTCCTGGAGAGAGAATTCGCAAGTTTGGAAGGGTGGGCCGGCTTGGGGGGCAAGATCGGGCGCGAAACTTTAGAATTCCTGATTATGATCCC
>DAOUVM010000033.1 GCA_030667645.1 Ardenticatenales bacterium
GAGAGAAAAGGGTTCTCCTCAAAGACCTCCAACAGCAGGCCCGGAAGGCTCCTTTCCTGAAAGGTTTCCTGCAACATGCGGGCCAGCGTCGTCTTTCCAACGCCGATCGGTCCCTCAATAGCAATGTACCAGGCGCGGCCGTCGCTTGGCTCAGACACGGTAGGCTCTGGACGATACGATTGATTGCTGGAGGGGTGCACGAATCCTGCAGGACCAGAAAAACTCTTGCTGTCTATCATAACGGAAACGCCCCTGGCGGCGGAGCGCGCTTGGCCTCTCTTCCGGGTTCACTGGCCCATTGTAGCATGTTTGGACTCTGGTGCAATGCACGCGGCAGTGGAATGCGGTTCGGGTCCGCATATCGAATCCTGAATGCAGGTCGGTAGCGAACTACAGCGTGGGCAGTCTGTGGCCTCATCCCCCCTCGTCCCGCGACGTTGGCGCCCATTCCCGGTGGATCTGCATACCAACCTGGTCCGCCGCACGATGATCCGTACGGGAACGGATCCAAGGATCTGACAACCAAGGATGGTGATGAACGCCCAGCGGCACATCAGCATCCGGGGTTTCTGTGATCAGGCGTCCCGCCGGCAAGCGGAGGCATCCCTGCAAACCCGCAGATGCCAGCGCGTGATACAATGTGCCCATACAGGCAGCAGAAAGAGGACCATTTTTTGGCGACGCCCAAGATCCTGTCTCCTGCAACCACGGCGCCCGGACTGCGTAATGGTGGATGACGCGACACAGGACGTCGGTCTAGCTAGAGTTGGAGAGCAACCCGTGAGTGAGGAACAGACCTGGGTGGAGCAAGCCCGGGCCGGCGATCAAGAGGCGTTTTCCAAATTGGTGGAGGCATATCAGACACCGGTGTACAACCTGACCTATCGAATGCTCGGCAATGTCGACGAGGCGGAAGAGGCCGCACAGGAGACTTTTCTCCGAGTCTACACCCGGCTGGACCGCTACAACCCGGCCTATAAGTTCAGTACTTGGGTGCTGTCCATTGCCTCGCACCATTGCATCGACCGGCTGCGCAAGCGTCGCATTACCTGGCTCTCGCTAGACGAGCCGCTGCCGGCTCAGTTCGCGCCCCAACTGTCCAGCACCGGACCGGGTCCGGAAACCTCGGCAATCAAGGGCGAGACGCACGCCCGCGTACAGGTCTTGCTGGATACCCTGCACCCGGACTATCGGGTAGCGGTGGTTCTTCGATATTGGTATGACATGTCTTATGAAGAAATCGCAGAGACAGTAGGCGCCACAGTCAGTGCAATCAAATCACGTCTGTTTCGGGCTCGGAAAATGCTGGCAGCGTCCGCGCAAACGGCCGGCGTCAGCATGGCTGAGACTGTGTAGGGGGTCATATGACTCACAAGGAAGCATTTTCACTGATGATGGATGCGTTGGATGGCATCTTGACGTCGAGCGGACAGGAATGGTTGGAGCATCACCTGTCGGTCTGTACCGAATGCCGGATCGAGTGGGATGCGCTACAAGAGGTTGATCGGCTGTTCGCCAGTGCCCCTCCCGTTCCAGCTCCGGCCGGCTTTGCTCGACGCGTGCAGACGAGGATTGAGAGTCCATCCTGGGAACGTTCGCTGGGCGCGCTCTTTGCCCTCAGCCTGGGGAGCCTGGCAGCCTTGCTGCTGGTGGCGGCGCCGGCCTCTGTGACGTTGCTGGGCCTTTGGACGGCGTTCAGCCAGCCGGCTCAGTTCACCGATCTGCTTGTGTGGCTCGGCCAATTGGGTCGAGTGAGCGGATCACTGCTTGATGTGCTGTGGACGGCCCTGCGCCTCTTTTCCTTTGAGGCTGCTGGGAGTCCGATAGTGTTGGGGTGGGCGATTGTGGCCGGCGCGGCTGTTGTCTTGTGGTCGCACGTCATCCGCCGACCTGCGCTTGTTCGCGTGAAGAATGGTTGACCCAGCGGTGAGAAAACGCTTGGTCTGATGCTACGAACTTTCAGGGAGATATGAAATGAGAAAGACAAGATTCCTGTGGCTCTTTGGTGTGTTGCTGCTGATCGCGCTGCCGACCGGAGCGGCGTTCGCCGCCCCAGATCCTGATGACATATCAGGTTTTCCCTTTGACCGCATTCTGCCCGGTGAGGATTTCATCCTGAAAGACGGAGAGACGGAGCGTGGCGATGTTGTTGTCCTGGGCGGTTCGGCCGAGATTGAGGACGGTGCGGTGCTGGAGGGTGATCTGGCAGTCTTTGCCGGCGACGTGGAGATCGGAGGCACAGTACAGGGCAATGTGGCGGTGATAGGCGGCGACGTTGATGCGCTGGGCACGGCTCACATCGAGGGCGACTGTGTGGTGATGGGAGGGGAGTTTGACATAGGAGAAGGAGCCAGGATAGATGGCGAGGTGGTCACAAACCCTGAAGGGAGTTGGTTTCCCTTTGTTGGACGGGGCGACTGGAACTGGGAGGGCCGCCGCATTCCCCCTCTTCCTTCCCTCCCGTCTCCCGGTACAACACCTCTGTCCCCGTCCCGGATCGTGTATCGGCACGAGACCAGTTTTGCGGGTCGGGTAGGCGGAGCCCTTCTGTCCGCCATCGCCATTGGAGTGGTGGCCTTGCTCGCGGCTCTGTTCTGGCCCCGCCAGACGGACAGGGTGCGCAGTGTGGTCTTGCGCCAGCCGGCCGCGAGCGGGCTGGTGGGATTCCTCACTCTCCTGGCCGTCGGGTTGCTGACCCCATTCCTGGTGCTGCTCTCGCTCGTACTGATTCTGGTGTGCATCGGACTGTTGGGGTTTCCCCTCATTGCCCTACTCTGGCTGATCGTCGGAGCGGCCTGTCTCTTTGGCTGGGCAGCAATTGGACAGCTTGTGGGGCGATGGATTGGTGGGCGGCTGGGAATCCAGGGAATGACCCCGGCGGCCGAAGCAGGGCTGGGAGCGTTTGGACTCTCACTCGTGCTGGGGCTCATACAGGCGATTCCATTCGTCGGCATCTCGGGCAGCCTGCTAAGTTTTGGGATCCTCTGTGTGGGACTGGGCGCGGTGGTGCTGACCCGTTTTGGGCGTCGCGATTACTCGACCGGGCAACCAGTTCTGCCCCGCGGCTCGGCCATGCCCGAGCCGCCTGATGCGCCTGCTGCCCCGGCAACTCCGATCCAGCCCGAACCATCGGTTGCACCAACTCCGGACGGTGAGCGGTTTGAAACGGATACTCTGGAATCGGAGGGCCCTTTCCCTGAACAGTAGTTGATCGACTGCCCCGCAAGCCAGAGCCTGGCAGCGATGTCGCTCAGAGGGTATAGAAAACGAGTCGCTTGCCGGGCGGGGGAGAATCAGAGGGGATCGGGGCGCATAGTGCCCCGATCCCCTCTATCAGTTGCCTTCCCACGGCGCGGAATTGCGGAGGGAACGGCAGCTTGATTGTTTTTCGACATCCTCTCTCCAAAACGACTGCCGGTGTTCCACCGGCGAGGGGTTGGGATGAAGCCTCGGCAGGGCTCGTTTTTTTCTGTTGTGCAATCGGACTTTCTCTGCTAGACTTGGCTGGTGACCGCGCGACCACTGATTCTCTTGACCAACGACGACGGGTTTGACTCGCCGGGCCTGATCGCGGCCGCCGCCGCCCTAATGCGCCTGGGGGAACTGCTCATCGCCGCCCCACTCGTTCAGCAGACCGGTATGGGCCGAGCCTGGCCTGCCCATTCCAGCGGGGCCATTCACCGTCGAGAGATTGCGGTTGATGGCGCTTCACTTCCAGTCTATGCTGTGGATGGCTCGCCAGCTCAGGTTGTGGCGCACGCCTTGTTGGAGCTGGCTCCTCGCCTCCCGGACCTGACGGTATCGGGGATCAACTATGGCCAGAATCTGGCTACGGCCGTGATGTCGTCCGGGACGGTGGGCGCGGCCATGGAGGCGGCCATCGCCGGCCTTCCCAGCATGGCGATTAGCCTGGAGGTTGAAAAGAGATTCTTTCACGAACCCTCGGATCAGGTTGATTTCAGCGCAGCGGCGCACTTTGCCGGTCTGTTTGCAGAGCGGCTCTTGCTCTTGCCGGGGCTGCCTCGTGATGTGGATTTGCTCAAGATCGAAGTCCCGCGCGATGCGACGCCCGAAACGCAGTGGGAGATAACCAGGCAGTCGCGCCGGCCCTACTTTGTCTCCGTGTGCGTGGAACGGTCCGCATTGGATGAACCCGGCCGGGTGGATTACACGATGGATGCTTCGACTAGCGAGCCCGGCACAGACACCCACACGCTCGCCTTTGGCAAGCGGGTCTCGGTAACGCCGCTCAGCGTGGATCTCACATCGCGTACTGACCTGGATGCGCTGGGGCGGATGTTTTCCAATGACAGCCATCCCTCCGCAGCCTGATTGTTCCATTGAGGGTGCGCGAGTCATCATCCGTCCGCTCCGGGTTCGCGATCTGCCTGAAATCGCGGCGTGGGAGCCGCACTCTGACCCACTCTTGGCGCCGTACAACTTTTGTATCGACTCGACGGCCGGGTGGCGCCGCTGGCTGCAGAGGCGCCGCCAGGATCGTTGGCCATATGCGATCAAAAGCCGCGCGGGGGTGCTGCTCGGGCATCTCAGCTTGCGACACATCGATTGTCCGCACTCGGCCAGATTGGCAGTGATGCTGGCGGCCCGGCACGTGAATCAGGGCTATGGCCAGGACGCCATGTGCTCATTTCTGGACTATTACTTCCGCGGACTCGGTTTTGAGGAGATGCGTCTGGATGTGTGCGGCGCGAATCGGCGGGCTCGGCACCTGTACCAGAAACTGGGCTTTATGCAGTTGAACAGCTTCTGGGTAGAGGCGTCCCAGTTTCAGGCCTCGGACCTGCCGGAGCAATACCTTTGTCACTGGCGTCGTGGGAAGTTGCGGCATTTTGAGATGCGGCTGAAAAGCGCGAGATGGTGGTCGGTTTGCGCTTCATCTGGGTCATGAGCGCCCAGATCTGAGCCTGACTGTCTGCATCGTCAAATGAGAGGACTGTCTCGGCGATATCTTGGTTCCCTGCCTTGTTCTCGACCCTGTAGATGACCCTGAGCGCCAGTCGCGGCCTCCGGCCATGAATGATGGCGCCGAGAACGAGCTCTCTAATCGCTTCCGGCTTGATAAACTGATACCACCAACCCCAGTTGCTCGGTCGTGATTTCCCAAGCAGCATGAGCCGGCTTGGTTGCTGGTGGGCCATGAGGATGTGCTCCCCGCTGCCGGGAGTGGTCAAGATGGCCGCGTGTTCCGTCAGGTGGCACATCTGATCCCCAGTAGAAAAGATCCCGCTCGCCCGAACAGAAAGCTCGGCGCCAGGATCAAGAGTGGGGGAGGGCAGCGGTGGTCGCGTGCCCGGCTCGGGCCGGAAGAGGAGATAGCGCGTCCGCTTGGAAGCAAGGATGAGTGAAACACTGGCGACGGCCACAATCGCCAGCAGGATTCCCCAGACCGATCCTGCCCTATACCACAGAGCAAGCGCGCCGGCAAAGCAGGCTGCCACGCCCAGGATGTCCATCCGCACCCCCCAGAAAAAGTGGCGGCTGAAGCGATAGCCAACGCTCAAGATTATGCCGAGGATGTTCATGCGCGGCTCGAGGCCTCACGATGCCACCCGGATGACCGGTCGGTGTTTCGCCTTACGCTCCAACCAGCACGTCGAGCATCTCCTGGTGGATGCGTCCATTGCTGGCCACTATCCGGCGACCGGAGCGATGGTCGTCGTCCTTCCCGCAAAAGTCGGTCACGCGGCCGCCCGCTTCACGAACGATCACTGTCCCGGCGCCAACGTCCCAGGGATGCAGACCCATCTCCCAATGGCCATCCAGCCGGCCGCACGCAACGTAGGCCAGGTCCAGCGCTGCCGAGCCAGCTCGCCGGATTCCCTGACAGCGGCGGAGAAAGCGGGCCAGATTGTCCACGTTGTTGTCGGTCGCCGTGTGCCTATCATACGCAAAGCCGGTGGCCACCAGTGCCCGGTCTATCCGGGTGATATCGCTGACCTGGATTGGAGCGCTGTTCAGGTGAGCGCCCATGCCGGCCGCTGCAGAAAAGAGCTCGTCCCGCGTAGGGTCAAAGATGACTCCCACCAACCCCTCCGCCCGATGCATCAATCCAATGCTGACGGCAAAGGCGGGAAAGCCATGGCCAAAATTGACCGTCCCGTCGAGCGGATCGATGAGCCAGGTGTACGGCGAGTCGCCCGGACCCGATTCTCCCTGTTCTTCGGCCAGGATGTAATGGGTGGGGAACTGCTTGCGCAAGGCTGCTGCGATGATTGCCTCTGCCCGGCGATCGTACTCGGTGACCGGGTTCACGTCGCCCTTGTACTCGATCCGGCCCGGCCGTCCCCATCCCTGGCGCACTATGGCCCCCGCTGAACGTGCTATCTCAATGGCGCTCTCCAAGTATGTGGCAACTCGTGTCATCAACTATCCAGTCAAATACTGCTGATCGGCGTCCAGCGCCAGGGGGAAATTGGCCAGTCGGCCCGGGCTTGTTGACAGAGAAGAGCGCTACCGCTTTCGCAGAAAGGTCGGCAGGTCCAGGTCCAGCGGGTTCGTCGGGCGCCGCTTGGAGATCGATCTTGCTGGACTCGTTGGCGCGTCAGCCTTTTGGGCACGGTCAAGCGCGCGGGGTTGGATGCGCTGCTCGGCCGCAGGCCTGACTACCTGGCGCAATGGGGCGTCGTAGCCAAACCCGGTGGCGATAACCGTGATCTGAAGTTCGTCCTCCATCCGGTCATCAATCACTGCGCCAAAGATGAGGTTCACATCAGGATGCGCTACCTCCTTGATGATAGAAGCCGCCTGGTTCACCTCAAATAGACTCATGTCTGATCCGCCCGTCACGTTGAACAGGATGCCGCGAGCGCCGTCAATAGAGACATCCAGCAGGGGGTTGCTCATGGCCTGTTCGGCCGCCATCGCCGCTCGGTCGGGTCCGCTGCCGACGCCAACTGCCATCAACGCTGCGCCGCCTTCGGACATGATGGTTCTGACATCTGCAAAGTCCAAATTGATCAGGCCGGGGACGGTGATCAGTTCGGCTATTCCCTGGATGCCCTGTCGCAATACCTCATCGGTTACCTTGAAAGCATCTGATAATGATAGACGCCGATCAGTGAGTTCCAGCAGTCGGTCATTGGGAATAACGATCAATGTGTCTGCTTGCTCTTTGAGCTTGTCTATTCCGATCTCAGCCACTTGCGCCCGGCGTGTGCCCTCGAACGTGAAGGGCCTCGTCACCACGCCGATGGTCAGAGCGCCGGCCTCGCGGGCAATGCGAGCAACGACGGATCCGGCGCCGGTGCCTGTCCCGCCTCCCATTCCGGCCGTCACGAACACCATGTCCCCGCCGTTCAGTACTTCGTATAGTTCGTCGGCCGACTCTTCGGCCGATTTCTCGCCAATCTCAGGGTCCCCGCCGGACCCCAGTCCGCGGGTGAGCTTGTCGCCGATACGCACTTGCTGCGGGGCGGTGGAGAGCAGCAGCGCCTGGGCATCTGTGTTGATGGCGATGAACTCGATGCCGGTCAGCTTTTCTTCGATCATTCGATTGACAGCATTGCAGCCGCCGCCGCCCACGCCAACGACCTTGATCTGGGCAAAGTTCTCTACTTGCGGTGCAGGTTGCATGGTTGTTCCCTTGTTCTCTACAATAGCGTCGCTTTCTGGCCCGGCCTCGGATCATAATGGGCGGCGAATTGCTCCAACACATCTCGCTCAATCAGCCACTTGTTTGAGAAACGAATGGCCGGTAGCTTGCCTTGCCGGATTATTCGCCGGACAGATTCGGGATGGATACCAAGCCGGTGGCTGGCTTCCAAGACATCCGTGTATCTCTCCAGCAGCGAGTCTTTGCCCATCGGGTCCGTGCCTGATTGTTGTAGTGTCCAGCAATGCTACATTACCTCAGAAGGATGAACATGTCAAGTTTTGTACGCTGCGCGGTTACTGTCAAGAATCTCCACATCAAACGCCTTTATGGAAATACCTGAAGAGACAGCTTGCGGAAAGTGTCACTTGAGAGTTCCTTTCTCTGTCGAGTTGTTGTGAACCTCAATGTGGATCGAAACTCTCTTTCTACGTCCGTTTTTCTAGGGAAACATGACACAGCAACCGCCGAGCCTTGGACACGCGTTCGAACCCTGTTTGTGGGCTGACGCAGGCAGGGTGTTGGGAGTGTGCACAGAGCGATCTGCCTCCTCGCTTCCTTCTCTTGTGGCCATTCCCGATCGGCGCTGCCGCTCCGAGGTTCAATTGTGCTATAATGCTCACGACTGACCAGGAGGTGCCAGATGTCCGACAAGCGACGGAGGTGGGGACAGTTCGAGACCCCGCCCGAGGTGGTAGATCTAGTCCTGGGGTTCTGTCTGCGCCAGCCGGGGGACACGCTATTGGATCCAAGCTGCGGTCAGGGCGTGTTTCTCAGTGGCGCGGATCGCTACCGGCGTTGGCTGGCAAATGACGGGCGGGATGCTCCCGCCTCCAAGCTATGGGGCGTAGAGATCGACCCGGTCGTAGCCTCGATCGCGCAAGAGTCCCTGCCAGCTCGCATACTGGTTAGCGACTTTTTCTGCCTTCAACCCGGAGAGGAACTACCAGGCTCTTTTGACTGCGTGGTGGGCAATCCCCCGTACACTCGGGCAGAGTGGCTGGGAGGCATAGCCGACGATGCCGACTATAAAGCGACGATAATGCGCCGTGCCACTTTCGGACTCGATGGCGCCTCGCTCGCGCAAATGAGCAAGCGGTCTGGATTGCACGCTTTTTTCCTTGTTCATGGGTTCAAGTTTCTGAGCCCCCGGGGCCGGTTCGGGTTTGTGGTCTCTAACTCCTGGCTGGACGTCGACTATGGGATTGGGCTGAAGCGCTTCTTGTTGGAGCATTTCAAGATCATCGCCGTTGTGGAATCGGCCGTGGAGCGGTGGTTCGACCAGGCCAAGGTGAACACCTGCCTGCTAATCCTCGAGAGGTGTGATGACCCCGATGGCCGCGCACGCAACCAAGTCCGCTTTGCTCGTCTCTGGCGGCCGTTGAGCGCGTTCATAGCTCGGCCTCTGGATTCGGCCGGCAGGGCAGTAGAGGTGGAGAACCTCATTGTGCGGCTGCTGCCTGGCCGCTCACGTGTGGCGGGAGATGTGAGAGTCCGGGTGGCGCCGCAGGGCGATCTAAAGCCGGACCGAAAGTGGGGGCCATATCTGAGAGCTCCGGAGGTGCATTTCCGGACCAGGAGCAGAGAAGGTGCGGTTCAACTGGCGGAAGTGGCTCGCGTACGGCGTGGGTGTACCACAGGTGCAAACCGCTTCTTTTATCTCTCCCCGGAACGGATTGCAGAGTGGGGGATTGAACCTCAGTTTCTGCGGATCCTGCTGAAATCGCCAAAAACGATAGCGAACATCCGCGTGACTCGGGCGCATCTTCGGCACCGGGCATTGGTGGTGGAGCAGGAACGGGCCGAGCTGGCCGGGACCAACGTGCTCCGGTATATCGAGTGGGGCGAGAGCCAGGGTTTCCATCGGCGGTCGACTTGCGCCCACCGGACGCCCTGGTACAGGTTGAACAAGCAGGATCAGTTCCCGGTCCGGCTGGTTTGGATCAAGGGTATCTGGAAGCGCCACTTTGCCCCGTTTCTGGATGGAGAGTTTTGGCTTGACCAGCAGTTCTATGGTTTGTCAGCGGACCCTGATCTGGAAGAGGCGCTGGCAGCGGTGCTGAATAGTACCTGGGTCGCTTTGCAGGCCGAATTGATGGGGCGAAGCAATCTCGGCGAGGGGGTTCTGTGGCTGGCTGGCTATGAGGTGAAAAGGATTCGGCTGCCCGACCTCTGCCGCTTGCCCACGAGCGACCGCCGCTCACTGATCGAAGCTCTGGCGCCGATCGTCGATGCCAAGGTTTGTTCAATCACGGAACAGGTAGAACAACCGGGCCAGCAAGCGCTGGACAGCGTTGTGTTCGATCTGCTGGGATTGGCGCCGAGCGAGCAGGCCGCAGTGGTGGCAGCGGCAGTAGAGTTGACCGAGGCGCGCGTCATGCGGGCCAGGGCGTGCGGCCGGCCATCACAACGCTGAGTTTTGCACAAGCGTCCGGAAGTTGTCCTCCCCTGTTGGTCGGCCGATCGATTGTGGCAACCGGCAGGTCGCCCTACCACCGATGCAACCCCGCCATTTTTCAGGACCAGCACGGGATGGCATCCGGTGCGCATGTCAGTTCCTGGGCCCGAACCTCAGCAACACGGTTGACACTGTTTTTGGCAATGATACAATCCCCTCGTATGAGCCAGTATCGCCTGATCTACCGTGCGCTGCTTTCCCTTTATGGTGAACCTGTGTGGCAGCCGCGCCTGGGGCCGGTGGACGAATTGATCAGCACCATTCTCAGTCAGAACACAAGCGACGCGAACCGGGATCTGGCCTTTGGTCGGCTCAAGTTGCGTTTCGAGACCTGGGACGCGGTGCGTGCTGCGCCTCCGACTGAGGTGGTGGAGGCGATCCGCCCGGCTGGACTGGCGAACCGAAAGGCCCCTCGCATACAGAATATCCTTCAGATGCTCTGGGATGAGCACGGGGCCATCACCCTCGAACCGATCGCCAGCTTGCCGTTGGAAGAAGCAAGGGCGTGGTTGCTGGCCCTTCCGGGGGTCGGACCCAAGACGGCCGCCATCGTTCTTTTGTTTGCGTTCGGCCGACCCGCGTTTCCGGTAGATACTCACGTGCACCGGCTGTCGCAGCGATTGGGCTTGATTCCGCTGACAATGTCGGCCGAAAAGGCGCACCGAGAGCTGGAGAGGATTGTGCCTGCGGAGCACTATTACCCTTTTCATCTGAACTTGATCTGTCATGGGCGGCAGGTTTGTCGGGCACGGACCCCAGCCTGCCAAAAGTGCGATTTGCACGCCTACTGCCAACACTCTCAGGGTCTGAGCGGGCCCGAGTCAGGATAGCCAATGCCCCAACCATCGACTGTTTCTCCGACTGGTGACCTTGATGGTCTAGCTCTATTCAATCAAGTCAGTCAGATACTCGGTTCTTCCCTGGACATGACCCAGGTCCTCAACCAGGTGATGGATGCCATTATTCAGCTTACCGGCGCTGAACGAGGTTTCCTCATGCTGGTCGGTCGAGACACTTCCGAGCTGGATCTAAAGGCCGGCCGGAATGTGGATCGGAATACCATTGACAGTGGCGAGATGGAGGTTAGCCGTACTGTAATCAGTCGCGTCGTCAAGGAGGGGCAGCCGGTATTGACCTACAACGCGCAAGAGGACCCGCGCTTTTCCCAACAGATGAGCGTGGTTGGATATTCGTTGCGCTCGATCATGTGTGCGCCGCTCCGGGCGCGCGGAAAGATCCTCGGAGCGGTCTATGTTGACAATCGGGTCCGCGGTGGCGTTTTTTCCGAGAGCCAGTTGGGCAGCCTGGCAACGTTCGCCAATCAGGCTGCAATGGCCATAGAGAATGCCCGCCTGTTCACAATGACTGACCAGGCACTTGCAGCCCGGGTGGATGAGCTGTCCATCCTGCAGCAGATCGACCGCGAGCTGAATACCTCACTCGACTTTGACCGCGTGATGGATCTGGCACTCGAGTGGGCGGTCAAGCTAGCGGATGCCGACGGTGGCATGCTGCTGCTATTGGAAGAGGGCGTAGAGACTGCGCGAGTTGTGGCGAGTCGTGGAAGGGATGCTGCGCCGGATCGTGTTCCGCTGGCGCATCCTGTAATTTCTCGCGTATTGGCGAACGGAGAATCGGTGGCGGTGCATGGTCCTATTCCTGCCCAGAGCGTGGATGGGACCCCAGCGATTGCTCAGGTGGCGGTCCCCGTCAAAAGGGAGGGGCGCGTCACGGCCCTACTTGTGCTCGAATCTAACC
>DAOUVM010000189.1 GCA_030667645.1 Ardenticatenales bacterium
GTTGACGTGCAACGGCACTCCGATGCAGATGGCGCACGGCAGAGCACCGTCCATTTCGCTCTCACCGGAAAAAGCAGCCCTGCGCCAGGCAGACTCGGTTCCCCGGTTTTCTACCAACCGCGCCGCAAATGTACGTTCGTCTATTTGCAGCAACCGATGATAGGCCATATTCCGGCCGTGCACTGGATCATCCACAATGACCACCGCTGACGTCACATATCGCCCGGCGTCCTGTGGCAAATGGCGCAAGATGGGTAGACCATTGAGGTCAACCGCCGGACGGGCAACACTCTGACACGGTCCGGTCTCCACCATCGGTGGCTCCTGCGGGTTGGCCACTGCATCAGCCAGACGGGCCGGCAATTTCTCCACCGGGATACCGAGGGCGAGCGCAAAATGCCGCCGCTCCGAACACGGCCCGGTCAACACACGCCAGCCAGCGTATCCCTCTACGGACTCGAATAGGACCGGCTTCCCGTCCAGCGCGTGAGCCACGCTGGCCAACTCAAAGCGAGTCGACACCGGCCGGATGACGCGACGCAAGAGGCCAGCCTCTTCTGCCTTTGTCAAGAACTCACGCAAACTCAACGTCTCCACCTCACAGGAAAGGGCAACCAGATACCTGATCCTCTATCCTCTGTGCCCCACCCCACCCTTGGCATATTCCCGACAGCCGCCCACCTATGAACTGACTCGGGCAAGTCTAACTCCAAACCAGCATTCGCGCAACGCCCGGAAACCCGGCATACTTTTCGACCGACCCTTGACTGCTCGGTCTGCCACGTTTGACACATCGCCCGATTTCGATACACTGAGCACTTGATTAGAAATAACTTCCCGTTTTGAATGGAAATTCACGGGTAGAGCGGTCACAAGAGGACAAAGTTGTCTCTGAACAAGCACTGAGCGTCGACCAGCACTGTTTCGGAATCCAGGAAGAGTCACCAAACCCGGCCGCGACGGCCCAGGAAAAGAACCATGGCAAAAAAACAGCCCGCCACCCGTTCGATCACAATCTGGCTTCCAATGATCCTTCTGGCAGTGCTGGCCCTCGTCTGGTTTGGCTCTCAGAGCGGAACTGGCGAGAGGACCTCATCCCCACCCACAGCTCTGACTGTTGCGCCCACTGCGCTTGGCCTGCCCGACCGCGGCGGAGAAGCACAGATTGAATCCCCATCCTCCGATGTGGGACTGCCCACTGCATCTCCGTTGCCGTCCGCCTACCCACCCAGACCGGCTACGCTCACCCCCTTGCCCTACCCGATCGCCACACCGCTGCTGCCGACAGCCTACCCCGATCCTGGTGGGTAGCACACTGGGACCTGCAATCACCCGTGACCGCCGGCCGGCAAAACGGTGATCCCCGCCCGGACCTGACAAAATGGTCTGGCTGCTGCTCGTCGCTGTCATCCTGATAACTGCCCTGGTACACGAGCTTTCTCACGTGCTGGTGGCCCGCAGGTTCGGTTACCGGCCGCTTGCCTGGGGACCCGTGGTCGGAGGCGCGTTCATCATCTTTGATGACACCTTTGAGCCTGATTGGCCCCGTTTCTACTGGCCTATGCAACTGGCCGTTCCCTGGCTGGCGACGGCCGCCCTGCTCCCGCTCGCCTGGCTGGTCGGCTTCCGGGCCGCCGGGGTTGACTGGGTAGATGCGGCGTGGATAGCGATCTCCCCGACGTTCCTCGTTCTGTCCTTACTGGTCAGCGCGAGCGCGAGTCTGGGAGACCTGATACTGGTCCTGGCAATGCCGCGAGTGGCCACCCACGAGGCAGACCTGACACTGTGGGACATGAGATTACACCAGAGTTTTGGCGCCTGGCCCATCTTTACCCGCTACGGGCAGGAAGCGCTACTGCGTCGATACGGAGAACCAGCCAGACTCGTCTGGAAACAGGCCAGGCGACTGCCCAGACCTAGCTTGCGGCGCTGGTTGCGTTGAGCACTGGGCTCAGTCGCTCTGCCAGTGTCCCCAGCCGAAGATCATCCAGGTACACCTCTGGGTACCCCACCTGCCGGCCCACAAACCCCCCGTGGCAGTCCGATCCGCCGGTGATGAGAAGATCATAGTCGCTTGCCCACTGCTGGCATCGTCGTGTCCAGGCGGTATCGTGATAGTGGGAAAAACACTCCACGCCCTCAATACCGGCCCCTACCATCTCGGCCATCATCCGGTCACCCTCCTGCCAGGCAGCGCCGCGCAGGCTTTGCTCCGGATGCGCCCAGATGGGGACGCCACCCGCTTGCTGTACATGCCGAACGACTTGATCTGGTGGGGGAAACTCTGGAAGGGAGAGCTGCAGATCATCGACAAACAGCTCTTCAAAAAAGCCGCGCACGTCGCGGCAGAATCCCTTGTCAATCAGGTAGTTGAGCGCCTTCCAGCCACCGCGCCCTTGATCCCAAGAGTACGCCTGGTACTCGGCATAGTCGATTGGGTAATCGGCATCAATCAACATTCGGATCGAGCTGTCATCTTGGCCCTGCAGGATCGCATCATTGGAGTTCAGAAAGCGATGAAACGACTCGATGGACAGATCAATCCCATAAGCCAGAATGTGCACCAACTGCCCGTTCAGCTTGCTGGAAACCTCCGCAGCCGGCAAGAATCCCAGTCCCCGCTCGCGGGCGAGCGCTGCCGCCTGGGGCACGCTGCCCACACTATCGTGATCGGCAACGGCAAAACAACCAACCCCCGCCCGCAGGACCTGCTCGACCAACTCCCCTGGCGACCAGCAGCCATCGGAGGCGGTCGTGTGGAGATGTAGATCAACGCGAGGGTTGCTCACTGGAAGGCTCAGGCACTCTGATGGAGTGAAGCGACCGCGTGCACTATCCGTTCACCGGCAGAATGACCCGGAATGTGCTGCCCTCATCCACTTTGCTCTCCAGCTTCACTGTGCCGCCGTGCGCCAGGACGATTTCCCAAACCAACGCCAATCCCAGTCCAGTTCCGCCGTACCGGCGGGTTGTGCTGCCATCCACCTGATAAAAGCGTTCAAAAACGCGATCAAGCTGATCCGCAGGGATTCCAATACCTGTGTCGACGACTTCCAGGACCAGGCGGTCCCCGTCCCGTCCGACTCGCACCTCTACCGAGCCGCCGCTCGGCGTGAACTTGATCGCATTGTCAACCAAGTTGTCCAGCATCCGGTGCAGGTGGTCGGGGTCTCCTGTGAGCACAGGCAAATCCTGCTCCACATTGGCCGTCAAGGTCAGGCCAGCCTCTTCGCGGGCGAGCTCAAAGTCACCCAGGGCGATGTGGACCATTTGTCCGAGATCGACCTCCGATCCCCGAAACTCTCGCATTTGTGCCTGCAGAATGATTGTCAGGTCACTGACCATGTCGCTCAGGACAGCCGCCCGGCGTGCAATAATGGCCATTGGTTGTTGTTGATCAGCTCTCAACTCGCCTAGTTCGCCCCTGGCAAACAGGTCAGCATATCCATAGATGATCGTAACCGGGGTGCGGAGTTCGTGAGACACATTCTGAATGAACGCATCCTTCAAGCGATCCAATTCCCGCTGCTGGTCCAACGCGCGCCGGAGTTCCTTCGCGCGTTGCTTCTCGGCGGCGTACATTCGCGCGTTCTCGATAGCGACTGCCGCCTGCCGGGCAAGAGTGATCAGGAAATCAAGGTCCGCCTGTTCGAATCCTCCGCGCGCCCCACGCCGATTCAGCGCCATCACGCCCATCAGTTGCCCGCGCGATACGAGCGGCGCGCACATGAGGGCATGCGATTCCAGGGGCGTACCAGGAACCTGCACTCCGCGCGGATCCTGACCCGCATCGTGAATCACCTCAGGGACACCGCTCTGGGCAACCGAGCCCACGATCCCTTCTCCCAGTTGCAGCGGCGCCGCCCTGGTCTGCTCCGCGAAATCTCCCTGAGAAACTATGGCGCGCAGTGTCGAACCGTCAGGATCCAGCAAGTACACATCGCTATCATCTGCGTTCAACAAGGTACGCGCATGGGTAGCTATGCGCTCCAGCACCGTCGGCAGGTCGAGCGTGGCCGAGATGTCGCTTCCAATCTCAAGCAGCGCGGCCAGCCTGCTGGCCTGGCGACGCGTCTCCTCATACAGCTTGACGTTCTCCTCTTCGGCCTCCCTGCGGGCCTGCCGCACTTTTGCCTCGTGCAACTCGCGCCGCACAGCCGCCCCCAGGCGTGGCAGATTGTTCTTCATCACGTAATCATGCGCACCGGCCCGCATCGCCTGCACCGCCACCTCTTCGCCGATATTGCCCGATACGATGATGAATGGAATATCAATCCCACTGTCCTGGTACAGTTGCAGAGCGGCAAGTCCGCTAAAGCGCGGCAGCGAATAGTCGGCGATGATGATGTCCCAACCAGGATCGCCAAGAGCCGACGTCATCGCTTCCGCTGTGTCAATCCGCTCTATGTCCGGATCAAACCCGCTCGCGCGTAGCGCTCTAGCCACAAGAACGACATCATCCTCCAGGTCTTCAATCATCAACACACGAAGCGACTCGCGCATCCAAGACTCCTTGCTTGATCAGTTCAGAGCACCAACCGTTAACAACCAACTCGAACAGAAGCGCGCTCTGACCGGGCGCACCCAGATGATCCGCCGAAAACAGGCCGAGCATACCACCAGATCAAGGTCCATATCCCTCAGCTAGCACAACCAGCCACAGCCCGTCGGGTCCTGAAGGAAAGATTGCACTGGCACTCGTCGGCAGTTCTCCATGAGGCTGAATTATACTCCAGGGCTGCCGGTCATACAACCAACCGCCGCCAGAGTCCGGACCCAGGTTCCGAGATTAAAGCTGATTTCCAGTCCCCCGTCGGCCGCCGGGGAGAGACGCAGGGGACACAAATCGCAAAGCAACCGCCGCACCCTACAAACCATCGGCATGCGTTCTAGCAAGCACGGGTGGCGAGAAACACACCGACTGTCTTTGGAACCCGGTACTCGCCCCGTTCTGCCACCACCACCTCGATCTGTCGCTCGACCTGCTTCAACAAAATCTCCCAAGTCACAGCACTCGGCAACAAGGAAGCATAGAGATGGCGCATGCTGTTGACATAGGCAACCGCCGGCTTGGCGGCGGGGAACACCAGGGCGCTCTCAAGCTGGTCCATTTCCACCCGGGAGAAGATAGATCTAACCAGCGGGCGGCCGTTCTGGAGGTTGAACCGCAAGCGAACCGGCGAATCCGGAATCTCGATCGGGCAACCCAACGCGCGGCACGCCGTCTCAATCTCATCAATGAACCCCTGCATGGATCTGCGGCCGTTGGTGGCGGCGAGCAGGCAGCCGCCCGGCCTCAACACACGATACGCTTCGGCCATCGCCTGCTCGATCTGTGGAACATGGTACAGCATGTGGTTTGCCAGCACAACATCGCAACAACGGTCAGGTAGCGGGAGATCCATCACGTCAGCGTTGAGCAGAACAACAGAGTCGGCGAACGATTTCGCGACGTCACGCAACATGCCCATCGAAAGATCAGCGCTCAACAGGCAGCCGTCCCCCTCCAGTCGAGTGCACACGGGCTCTATGTACGCGCCCGCCCCACACCCAATATCCAGCACCACTTGTCCGCCACCCCAGGCGATATGGTCCAGCACCAATACTGTCCGTATAGACATA
>DAOUVM010000205.1 GCA_030667645.1 Ardenticatenales bacterium
AAATCCACATAAGGCGCCTCTCCCTGCATCATGCGCCAGACCTGGTAGAGATACTCACCCTCGTCGTCATGCACCCGCCAGCCGCTCAGGTTGTAGAGATAACCTGCCAGCAATAGCAGCCACACGCCCAAGGCCAACCAATCAGCGCGCCTCGAGTGGTTTCTTGACATCATGGATCAAGCCTCACCTGTCTTGCCACGTGGTCCATTTCTGCCCCTTTGTCCTGCGCCAGCAGCCTCTCACCCGTGTCCGCCCGGTAGAGTCCCACTCGAACCTGATAATCCCCGGAAGGTCTGTCAGCCGGGAGTTCCAGCCAGCGGTAATCGGCAATCGATTCCCCTTCAGCCCAAGAGGTCATCGGCCGAAAACCAACCACCGGGAATCCGTCATTCTGGGCCGCAAGCGAGCCCTGCTGGTCCAGCACGTGGGCAAAGACAATGTAATCATCTTGCGGCCGCGTTGCCGCCCTCCAATCCAGACGGACAAGCAGGGTAGTGGGAGAAAGCAGTTCGATGCCCAAGGCAGTCAGGTGGATCCCTCCCTCAAACTCTGCCGTTTCCGGTTCGGCCGACGACTCGTGATGCGGCAGCAGCAAGACGACATCTCGCTGGTAGGCATAGGGAAACATGGCCACCGGAGTCCACCTATTCCACAATCCACCAACCACAGTGGCCGGCAACCGGTCTTCGAGGTGTAGGCGGGAGACCAGGACCGCACCAGTAAGTGGCGAGTCGAGGGCATCCAGAATAGCAACTTCGGACTCGGCTGCCAGGGAGGATGTGGGCAGAAACGAGGGGTAGTGGAAAAAGCGACTGGCAGGCCGGCGATCGGCCCAATGATAGAAAACGCTATTGGCCAGTGTGAGGATGGCCTCTCCATCTGGCGTCACCAACGCGGCCCCTCTGCCAATGGCCGCTTCTGCCTCAAAGCCAACCATCGGATAGTCGCTGTTGCTCACTGCATGATCCAGATCCGCCGCAAATCCGCCGATGGCGCCCGCGGCACAGACCGCCAGCGATCCGACCAGCACCCGCCTCCAGAGGCCCGGCGCCGCACGGACAACGCGCCAGGCCCGTTCCGTGGCGCAACCTGCCAGCAGGCAGGTCGCCGCAATGGCAGGCACAGCGTAATGAGAGAAACCACCCCATCCGAACTCGAGTCGGGACGGCAGCAGCAGGGCAATCCACTCCGCTGTCGCCCAGATTGTAAGCAGCCCCAGCGCTGGTTTTTCTCTCCGGGGCAAGACAACGAGACCGATCGCCGCCAGAGGAATGACCGGCCGGCGGAGAGCAAACTCGCACATCACAGGGAGCTTTACCGGCCAATCTGTCCAGAAGGTCAAACGCTCAACTCCAGAGACAAAACGGGCGAACTCGTCGAGAGCTCCTTGGGTGACAAGAACCAATCCCAGCGGGAATAGGGCCAGACCCAGGCCGGTTCCCATGGAGAGGGTCGCTCTGAGCGTCAGGGTCCGATCACCACCCAGCCATTGGAAAAGCAAGAACAGCAGAAGCGATCCCAATAGCACAACCCCCGATTGTTTGCTCAGAATACTCAGACCGGCCATCAGACCTGCAACCAGCCACCAACTCGGCTTTCGTTGGTTCAGGCCACGCAGCGCGCACATGACACTGAGAGCGGCCGCTGCTGCCTGGAAATGCTCCAGCATGGTAAATCGCGACCAGAATATCGGCAACGGAGCGAGCGCAAATAGGATTCCCGACACCACTCCACCAGCCCGGCTGCCAGCCTGCTGTCCGGCGGAGATTAGCGCCGCCACCGTCAGCACTGCGGCGCACACCGAGAGCAGCCGTCCCAGAATGATGCTCCCTCCACCCAGCCAAAAGGCGATGCCCAGCAGCCACTCGACGCCGGGCGTGCGGTTCTCCATCAAGTCCCGGTAAAGCGTATCACCGGCTGCGATCCGCTCTGCAACCGCGATGTGAACCCCTTCATCAGCCTGGGTCCCCAGGTCGGCTATGCGGCAGAGGCGGAGGCCAAAGGCCAACAGCAGCAAGAGCACCAGGAACACCCACCGGCGCCCGTTCATCCCTCTGTCTCCCGGATGTTCACATCGGTCAGGTGGATGGCATTGTCGGCCGCTCCGGGCGTCACCAATCGGTCACGCGTCAGCAGATCGTACATCCCTACCAGCAGCGGAATCCGGCCGGGAAGTGCGTCGGCGTCAATTGGGATCCAGTGGGGGTCAGGAATCACCTGTCCCGGTTCCCAACGAGTGGTGGGGTTGATGGCGCATTCGGGCGCCCCATCGTCCTGGCCTCGCATCTGCCCATCATATAGATGGGTAAACACCTGATAATTGCGGGTCAACGGCGCCAGCGGCCGCCAGTATAGTGTCACCCGGATGCGGCCGCCCGGTTCTGCGTCTGTCTCATCCAGGTCGTACCCAATCAAGCGAATGCGATCGCCGAGCACATAGTCCACTTGATGCTCGCCTCCAGAGGTGGCTGGGGCTATTTCGGATGTCCGCCACCACTGCCGGTACCCCTCAGCATTGACGATCACGGGCTCTCCGACCGTGCGAGTATACCAACGAATGCGCGGCTCTGCATCAACCATGACCGTTCCCGCCAGACTGTACTCTTGCTCCAGTTCACTCCAGTTGATGGCGATCTCGTCCTGCACGTTCTGCGCAACAATGTACACCTCCGGCGTAGAACAATGCGTGCGTGGCGCCTGACGTGTGTACCAGTCGGTAATCTCCTGCTCCTCGTTGCTGGCATAGACCCCGGTGATCTCCCCTTGGGCCATCAGCGCCGAAATGGCGCGCCAGCCAGCCTGATGGGGAAAGCCAAAGCGGCCGTAGAGAGGCATCTCAGAGTAGGTGGTCCAGTAGATGGCGCTCTTGTGCAACGGGAAGGTGCGTTGATACTCTGGCGTGTGATCCACAAATACCATCCACACATACGCTGCACTGAGGACGAATAGCCCTCCCCCGCCCACAGCGAGACCGAAACGCCAGAGCGGCCGGCGGGATCGCTCCCAGAGGGCATTCGCGGCCGCCCCGGCCAGCACTGCCGCCCCAGGGTAAATGGTGTACAGGTGTGTTCGGGGATCAAACGCAACAATCAGGTAAAAGAAAAGGGGGACCAGGAAAAAGAGCCCGGCCGCAAGTAGCCGGGGAGAGTCAGAGATCCGCGCGTCGGACAGCCGGAGAGCGACAGCGTGGAAGAGAAACACAGTGAGCAAGAGCAATAGGAAGATAATGTAATAGCCAGAGTTGTAGACAGTGCTCATCTCCCAGGCCTGACCAAAGTTGGCGTGCAGCCCGCTGCCAACCCGATCTCCCGCCAGATAGCTGGCAGTTTTACCGAAACTAGGACTGAGGGCGAACGGCAGATAAAAGAGCGCGAGCATCCCCATTCCGAGAGCGACTGCAAGGACCAAGTGCTTGAGGCGGGAAAAGGAAAATGGGGAAGGAGAACAGCGAAAACGGGAAAACAAGAGAGCGGCAGCGGCCGGGAGAAACAGAATCGCATCATAGTGGCTCAAGGCTGCAACAGTCAGGAAAACAGTCCCCAGGAGCAGATTCCCGAGCCGGCCATTGATTCGGTAGCGATCCAGCGCCAGCAGCGCCAGAAGGGCCATCAGCACCACCAGGCTCTGGTACTGGATAATCCGGCCAAATGCAACGTGAAAACCATTGAGCGCCATAAAGACGCCGGCCACCCATCCGCCTGGCGCCTGTCCACCGAACCATCGAGAACAGAGCTGGGCAACCGCCATCACCCCCAGGATGCTGGCCCAGGCAAAGGGAAGCCGGCCCCAGAACTCGTCTATCGCTCCGCTCAGACACCAACTTGCCATCGGCAGCAGTATCTCGGCCGGTCCCTTCTGATGCAGGAAAAGCTCAACATCATCTCCCTCTATGGCAGCGGCTGCCCGAACCATGATCACTCCCTCATCTCCCTGGAACTCACTGTAGCCCAGATCAGGAAGGCGCAAGGCCACCGCGAGGAGAAACAGGAGGACCAGAGGAAGAGGAATCGTTTTCGGGTTGTCTGACCCGGGTACACAGCGGCGGATCAGCAGCACCGGAAGCAAAGCGGACAGGGAAAACAGCACCGCAGCAAGTGTGAAAGGAATGGGTCCGGGCACATAGTGGAGGAGCAGCGCCAGAATGGCATTGACGGCGATTCCCAGTCCGAGGCCGCCCACCCACCGCCCACCTATGGCGCGCCCCCAGGCCAGTCCAGGCAGCACCCACAACAAGCAAAAAGCGGCCGCCGCCCGCACGTCTCCGGGCGGAGCTAACACAAGAACCAGATCGCTGAGCAACAGCGCCGCACAGAGCGCCCATCGAATCATTGAGCGCCCACCCGGTAGATCAACACGGAATACCCCACCCGATCATCCGGCTCGCGGGCTCGGAACCAGGCAAAGATAGTCTTGTCCTCGTCTCTCCGGTAGAGTTCTTGCAGGTTGCTGACGCTAATAGCATAGACGCCCGGCTCGGGAGCGGCCGGATCAAACGGCGGCGAGTCCCACAGGTCAAAGTGATGAGGCAAACCCGGCAACGGATCGTACTGCACGCCATAGTATTCGGGATAGGCGCTGCCAAACCAGGCCAGCTTGACCCTCTCCACCCCGTGTTCGTCCATCCAGTGCCGCAACCGCTTGAGATCCTGCCCCCAATCCACATTGCTATCCACCAACACCTGGTATCCATTCTCCGGTCCCACAATCTCGTTAAAGAAACTCACATAGTGGGGAAAGATCAGCAGGTTGCCGACGACCAGCCACAGCAGCAAGAGAGAGAGGACATACCTGGGAATCCGAGAGCTGGCAAGCTGGGTGACAATGAACGCAAAGAGGAAGGGCAGGATGGGCAGCAGGTGGCGGTAGCCAAGATTGACGGCCGAATAGGTGCTGACCGCAAAGTAAAAGACCGCTGGAATCAGCAGAAAGGCAGTTGCGGGCAGAGCACGGCATGCCGGGCCTCTGGTTCCCTTTTTCAGGCAGGACACGCAACGAAACAGAAACATGCCCCCCGCCCATCCCAACAGCAGTAACGTCGGCAAAGGGGTCTTGACCGCAAGAGCGACCGGGAAATAACTCTGGAATCCCTCGATGGAAAAGCGGCCGAGGAGGAACGCCGGCCGGCCGCCGGCCGAAAAATCAGAGATGATCTCCACCCCGCGCCAAAAGGCGGGCATCGGGACGGCTCGCCCACCCTCAATTAGCGGGCCCCAATCAAAGCCAAAAACGGCCCAGACAACTGCCAGGGCGCTCAAGGGATAGAACACCCCCAGGCGCAGCCACGCCCTCAGCCAGTCGTTGGCACGGCTCTCGCTCCGGTACCGCTGCCGGCAGCCGAACAGACT
>DAOUVM010000165.1 GCA_030667645.1 Ardenticatenales bacterium
GGTGAACCAGACTGCGCCTTCTCTCTCCTCAAGCATATCGCGCTGCCGCAGCAGACTCATGATCTTTTGGAACTGGCCTTCCTGGTACAACGTCGTCTCGTGGAACCACTCGTCGTAGAATATCCCCAGCGCCTCACAGTCAGTGCGGACACTGCCGAGCGCGTGTTCCTCCAGCCCGATCTTCTTGATCTGTTCCAGCGCCTGGCCGCGCGGTATTCCTAGGAGCTTGTCGGCGTACCTCTGGGCGATTTCTCTTCCCCAGCGCGTGACGTACTCCCCCTGGTAGCCCCCTTCGGGAACGGGGCTGTCCTCATGACCCAGTGCCTGGGCGTAGCGGGCAAATAGACTCTCGGCAAACAGATCCATCTGGGTGCCGGCATCGTTCACATAATATTCTCGCTGCACCTGGTAGCCGGACGCAGCCAGAACATTCGCTATCCCATCACCCAATACTACGTTGCGGCCAAAGCCAACGTGCAGCGGGCCGGTTGGGTTGGCGCTGCCGAATTCGACCTGCACCCGTTTCCCTTTCCCCAGATTGATGTCGGCATAGGTTTCCCCCTGATCCAGAATCTCCTCAACCTGAGATTGGAGCCAACTGTCTGCCAGGGAAAAGTTGATAAAGCCTGGGGCAGAGATGGACAGATCATCCAGGCGGGCGGTTTTCGGGAATCGCTTTACCACCTGGTGGGCGATGTCCATCGGGGCCATGCGGGCCAGGCGTGCTGCAGCCATGCACACAGCGGTGGAATAGTCCCCCCACTCGGTTGATTTGGGTCGTTCAATGACGATCTCGGGGATATCGAATCGAGGTAGATCTTTCTTTTTTTGCGCTTTGCGGATGGCCTGATGGGTCATCCGGGCCAAGTCATGTTGAACTCGCGGCATGTCAGTTCCTTCAAGGATCAGTGGCCGGCCGCTCCCGTCGATTGTTCGTGGATGTCCAACGCCCAATGGAAGCGAGTCGGCTATTGTCTATCCTGCTCTAGATCTTGTCCTCCAACGCAGCGACGGCGGGCAAGGTTTTCCCTTCCAGCAACTCCAGACTCGCCCCCCCCCCGGTGGAGATGTGCGAGATCGCGTCGGTGAGTCCAAGCTGTTTCAGGGCCGAGGCCGAGTCGCCACCGCCGACGATGGTGCGACCGCCAGCCTGGGTTACCTGGCCCAGTAGTTGAGCCACGGCCAGCGTACCGGCCGCAAATCTGGGAAACTCAAACACGCCCATGGGTCCGTTCCAGACGACCGTCTGAGCCCCCAGCAGGGCGGCGCGAAAGCGCTGCACGGTGGTTGGCCCGATGTCCATGATGCGCCAGCCAGGTGGCACATCGGTCACCGGAACATCGCGAACGTTGGCATCAGCGGCAAAGGCATCAGCGATGACGACGTCGTTGGGGAGAACGAGCTTTTCCCCGCCTCGGTGTATCAGATCGCTGGCCAGTTCCACCTTGTCTTCCTCAAGCAGTGAATCGCCCACCTCCAGCCCGGTGGCTTGAAGGAAGGTGTTGGCCAATCCCCCACCGATAAGAAGCCTGTCCACATGGTCAAGCAGGTTGTCGATCACGTCGATCTTGCCTGAAATCTTGGCGCCGCCGATTATGGCGACAAAGGGGTGAGCCGGGGCTGCAACAACGCTGCTCAAGTAGTCCAGCTCTCTCTCAAGAAGAAAGCCAGCTACGGCCGGTGCTCCCCTGGCCCTCATTGCTTGGGCTGCTCCCTCGGAACTGGCGTGGGCGCGATGAGCGGAGCCAAAGGCATCATTGACGTACACTGTGGCCAGCGCGGCCAGTTTCGCAGCCAGGTGCGGATCATTGCTCTTCTCCCCGGGCTCAAACCGCGTGTTCTCCAGCAAGAGTATCTGCCCAGGTTCGAGTGCATCAGAGGCCGCCTGCACCTCTGGGCCCACAACGGCACCGGCTTGTTTGACCGGCCGGTCCAACAGCTCGGCCAGCCGGGTCGCGATAGGAGCCATCGAAAAGGCGGGATCTACTCCCGTGGGCCGGCCGAGGTGGGAGCAAAGGATGAGCGCTGCGCCTCGATCTAGCAGGTAGGAGAGAGTGGGAAGCGCCGCCCGGATGCGAGTGTCGTCGGCAACTGCGCCGTCCTGGAGCGGCACATTAAAGTCTACGCGCACGAGAACTCGCTGGTTAGAGATGTCAATGTCTCGGATCGTACGTTTGTTCATCGTTGCTCCTGGCGCCGGCGGACAGGCAGGCAGCAGGCTCTCTACAGGTGTTTGGCCATCAGTGCGGCCAGATCAGCGCAACGAACAGAATAGCCCCACTCGTTGTCATACCAGACCAGGAGCTTGAGCATGGTATCCCCGATCACTTTGGTGCTTTGGGCGTCCACGATGCCAGAGCGAGGGTCTCCCTCGAAATCAGTAGAGACCAACGGCTCCTCGCAGTACCCCAGGATCCCTTTCAGTGCGCCCTGGGCCGCCGACTCTAGTGCGGCGTTGACCTGCGCGGCCGTGGCCGGCTTTTCCAGCTCTACCACCAGGTCGATGATGGAGACGGTGGGAGTCGGGACGCGAATGGCCATGCCATCGAATTTGCCCTCTAGCTCTGGAATAACCAGCGCCACCGCCTGTGCTGCGCCGGTGGTAGTGGGGATCAAGTTGAGGGCGGCCGCGCGGGTTCGGCGGAGATCGCTGTGGGCGAGGTCAAGTATGCGCTGGTCATTCGTATAGGCGTGGATGGTCGTCATGAGTCCACGAACAATCCCAAACGATTCGTTGAGGACCTTGGCCGCCGGCGCGAGTCCATTGGTAGTACAGGATGCGTTCGACAGGATGTGGTGAACTGCCGGATTGTACGAGTCGGCGTTGACGCCGAGTACAATAGTCATGTCCACGCTGTCGGCCGGCTTGGCGGGCGCGCTGATGATGACCTTTTTGGCGCCTGCTTTGAGGTGAGCACCGGCCTTGGGCCCGCTGCGAAAGACGCCGGTTGCCTCGATGATGATCTCGGCGCCCAGATCGCCCCAGGGCAGAGCTGAAGGGTCGCGCTCGGCGAATACCTGGACCGTGTCCCCATCGATCGCCAGGTTGCCATCAACCACTTGCACCTCTCCAGGGAAGATTCCATAGGTGGAATCGTACTTGAAGAGGTGGGCATTGGTCTTGGCATCTACCAAATCATTGATCGCCACCACTGCGAGTTCCTCCGGGTAGAGCTCCCGGATCGCTTTGAGCACTTGACGGCCGATGCGGCCGAAACCGTTGATACCAACCTTGACCATTTGACCTTCTCCTTGCCTGATAGGCTAATGTCGTCTCTTGTGTCTGCCATCCTGCGCGATTGACAGAATGGCCTTTGCCAGTTTGCGGCTGTCGTGCCGCCACGGATGCTCCTTGTCAAGCAGATCCCTGGTGATGAGTTCGACGTGCTCAACCGGGTTCAGGGGGACATACTGCGTGTTGCCGGAATTAGCTTCGGGTGGATGACCCTCGTTTGCCACCACATAATCAATGATGCCCCGGCCCGTGTGGCGCTCGAGCGCGGTTACATAGTCGTTCGCCTCAAAATCATCGGTCTCGCCTGGCTGGTTTGCCACGTTACACACATAGACAACCGGCGCGCGGGTCGCGCTGAGCGCCTGGCAGATCCCTTCGATCAGCAGATTGGGCAAGACGCTCGTGTACAGGCTTCCCGGTCCGAGCACAACCAGGTCGGCCGTCAAGATAGCTCGCACCGCAGCCGGGTAGGCCGGTGGATGCGCGGGCATCAGGTACACTTGCTCTATTGCCCCGTTCGCCTTGGGGATACGAGATTCACCTGCGACTCGGCGGGTCTTGCGCGCCAGTATGGTCGGCAGTTCCTGGTCGGATCCGCAGGGTTGTTCACGAACATGGGCCACAAGTGTAACATCTGCCAGCGTCGATGGCAAGATTCTCCCCTGGATGGCCAGCACCTGGCTGGTTTCCTCCAGTCCCTTCTCAAAGCTCCCGGTAACGCCGGTCATGGCGGCAATAAAGAGGTTGCCAAAGCTGTGGCCGGATAGCTCGCCGTTGGAGGTTTGGGTCCCCTTGACGGATAGGCCAAAGCGATACTGAAGGAGCCTGGTGGTGAGCGCTTCATCGCTGGACAAGGCGGTGATGCAGTTACGAAAGTCGCCCGGTGGGGGCAGACCAAGTTCGCGCCGCAACCGGCCGGAGCTTCCGCCATCGTCCGCCACGGTGATGATAGCGACGATGTTGCTGGTGTGCCGCTTGAGGCCGCGCAGCAGAACAGAGAGCCCGGTCCCGCCGCCAATGGCAACGATGCGCGGCCCTTGGTCCCGCCGTCGCTGCTTGTAGACCGCCTCGGCGAGAGGTATGCCGCCGGTTTGAAGAAAGGGAGCGAGAGCCACCTGGCTCAATTGGCGGAGGGCGATGATAATTGCGGCCGTGCCCACAAGCACGGTCACGGCAATGCGCTCCCACGGAGAAAGGAACTGAAGCGTGAGTAGGCGGTAGGCCTCACTCGACAGTATTCCTTCCCGATGGAGCACAACGACGACAAAGACGACCCCCAGCCCTGCCAGAACTACACCGAATGCGAGCAGCGCCAACCAGCGTTTGACCCGCATACCCGGGATCAGCCACTTTAGATTACTGAGGAGCGAAAGATGGCTGTTGTGCTTCATGGATAGAGCTCGGAATGTTTGAACATGCGCCGTCAGGCATGGGCATCTGTCTCTCCGGCGAATGCTAGCTACTGAAGGTCATGCGCCCGCTTGACCTCTGCGATGCGACCAGCGATCGACGTCTCCTCGTATGGGCACGGGCCAATGGGGTCGCTGATCGTGTGCTCACCCAACAGAGCGTGAAACACGTTCTGTACGGCGTTGGAAAGCACAACCAGGTCATAGCCTCCTTCCAGCGTGAATACCAAGCGGCCGTCACACAACTCCTGGGCCATTGCCACCAGTTCGCGAGCCATCTGAGCATAGCCTGGAAGCGACAGCCTCATCATCGCCAGCGGGTCGGACCAGTGGGCGTCAAACCCGGCCGACACGAGTACCAGTTGAGGATCATAGCGCCGTGCTATAGGCCAGACGATCTCTTCCAAGGTGGCGGCATAGCCGGCGTCTCCGGCGCCGGCCGGCAGAGGGATGTTGACCGTGGTTCCCCTTCCGGCGCCGCGTCCGATCTCATCCACCCGGCCGGTGCCGGGGTAATGGGGCGACTGGTGCGCGGAAATGAACAGCACGCCGGGGTTGGTCTCAAAAACATCCTGAGTGCCGTTGCCGTGATGAACGTCAAAGTCCACAATCATCACTCGTTCTACGCCAGGGTGGGTCAGAGCGTCCTGGGCGGCGACAGCTATGTTGTTGAAGAGACAGAATCCCATCCCCCTCCCGGTGGTGGCATGGTGGCCCGGGGGACGGACGAGTGCAAAGCCGTTATCGATCTCCCCATCCAGCACTGCCCGGGTCAGCTTCTGGAGCCCTCCGGCCGCTAGCAGGGCCGCAGCATAGGAGCGCGTGACCACGTAAGTGTCAGGATCCAGATGTCCACCACCCTGTTCCGCCACTCGGCGCACCTGGCGAATGTACGCTTGCGTGTGGACTCGAGCGATCTCCTCCTCGGTTGCCGGGAGGGCAGGGACTCGCGTCAGCCGGTCCAACAGGCCAGTTTGCTCCAGACCTGCTGTGATCGCCTCTAGCCGGCCGGCATGCTCTGGATGGCCGGGGTAGGTGTGTTGCAGGTATTGCACCTCGTAGCAGTAGCCTGTTTTCATAGCACTCCCCTCGGAAACCGCCAGGATATCGTCCCACAAGCAGTATAGCATCGTTGACGCGGCCAGGCAAAAACTGGGAGTGTTGAGAGAGATCGAGAACCAAACGCGCTCGCGGGGCCCGTGCTGTAGGAGACACAGACCCGGGGGTGCAAATGGGGGCCGCCTAGGAGAGCACTGAAAAAGTCCCCTTGTGAATCCGGCTGGCTCCGCAAGTGGGACAGAATGCTCAGGAACCATGCAATTGCGCGGGTGTCGTCCCCAGGAACAGCCTTTCCTGGCCTGAAAGTGGGATGTTTGCCCAGTGCGATTTCTCTAGAGGGGGGTTTTTCAGCGGA
>DAOUVM010000280.1 GCA_030667645.1 Ardenticatenales bacterium
CAACAAGCTGCGCGACAAGATCGTGCGCCGCCTGGAACGGGAATTGGGGGCACACCTCCGTAGTCAGTAAGAGTCGGGGATTGTGGGGGGCTTGATGTCTTGGGCCGGCCCATAGCGATAGCTCCGGCTCCACTGGCGGTGATGGCCTGTGCCCCCATCGATTGATAGATCTGTGGTGTTCGCTTCGGCGCTCGCACCCACCGGCTGGTCAGCCGCGCGCACTGTGGACCGTCGGCCACTGCTTGCCGGGTCCAATTTCTGCGCTACAATAGCTCCCTCAGTCGGCACTCTGTCGCAGATCAGGAGAAACACCCGTGTGCGGTATTTTTGGGATTGTGACCGAACAGAACCAACCCCTGGGGAAGATCCTTGTCGAGGCTGGCCAGCGGCTGGCCTATCGTGGGTATGATTCGATCGGCTGTGCAACGATTGCCAGCGACGAAGGGGGGACACCCCGAATCGACTTGCGCAAGGATTCGGGCAAGATTGATGAGGTCAATGGACGCCTCAATTTTGAAGAGATGAGCGGCCAGCGCGGCATTGTCCAATTGCGGTGGGCCACCTTTGGCTCTCCCTCTCAAGTCAATTCCCAGCCTCACCTGGACTCGGACGGCGACCTGGTAGGGGCGCACAATGGCAATATCGTCAACAATGTTTCTCTTCGTGAAGCGTTTGTCAAAGAGGGGATGACCGTTCGCAGCAGCAACGACGGCGAATCCTGTGTTCACGCCGTCGAGCGATATTACGATCGGGGATACGACATGGTGGAGAGTATCCGCCGTGCTGCCGGTACGCTGCAAGGGGATTACGCCTATGTCATCGGTCACCAGGCAGGCGAGGCTTTGCACGCCATCAAGCAAGGATCGGGCCTCGTGGTGGGGATCGCAGAGGGCGCGACCTGTGTCTCCTCTGATCTGCCATCGATCCTGCCGCTGACCAACAAAATCCTGAGAATGTACGATGGCGAAATGGTTACACTATGGCACGATCGGGTCGAGCTTCGCCGGGTGGATGATGGAACGTTGATCGAGCGCGAGCTGGAGACGTTCACCGAGGGGATGGATGCGGCCGAAAAAGGAGGATATCCCCATTTCATGCTCAAGGAGATTCACGAACAGCCCCAGGTGGCGGCCGAATTGATCCATTGGTTGGATGCCTCTCCCCAGGTTGCTCCTTTTCTGGAAGCGCTGACCAGCGGCCGGCGACTCTACGTGGTCGGATGTGGTACCAGTTATCATGCTTGCCTGGTGGGCGCGGCGTACCTAAGTCGCCTGGCCGGGCTCGCGGCCGTGCCTATCCTGGCGCCCCAGTTTACGGAGACTATGGCCCACACCTTGGGCCCGGAGGACACGATTGTCTTTGTCAGCCAGAGCGGGGAGACCAAGGATGTGCTCAACGCTCTCAGGGCCGCACGCCGATCGGAGGCACGAGTCCTGGGGGTGCTCAACGTCGTCGGTTCTACCCTGATGCTTGCCAGCGACCACTATCTGCCGCTGGCGTGCGGGTATGAGATCAGCGTTCCCGCAACCAAGACCTATCTCAATCAGGTTGTCCTCTTTCTCTACCTGGCAGATCGGCTTGGACTCTCTGGCGCCCGGATCGACTGGGCGCAAGTGCCCAATCTGATCGCCGAAACGCTTGAGCTGACGAAAGAACCTGCTCGCCGGGTAGCCGAGGTGCTGAACCCCTTTGAGGAGATGTATTATCTGGGTTATGGATCGACGCTGGGTGTGGCGATGGAGGGGGCCCTGAAACTCAAGGAGATCACCTATGCCCATTGCGAAGGGATGCTGAGTTCCGAGTTCAAGCACGGTCCACTCTCGGCCGTTTACGACGGCTATCCGGTCCTCTTTGTAACCGCCCCGGATGATGCGGCAATGATGGTGAGTCACATCAACGAAGTGGCCTGCCGGGGAGGGAGGTCTATTGTGGTGGCGGGCGAAGATTCGTTGCTGCGCGGGAACGTCCTGAGCGCGATGTCGGAGAGCGGCACGAGCGAGGGTGCACACGACTACTTGCTGCTCCCAACGGCCGGACACGAGTTGACCGCGTTGTTGGCCGTCCTACCACTGCAGTTGATAAGTTATCATATGAGCGTGGCGCGCGGGATCGACCCCGATTTCCCACGTAACCTGAGCAAGACATTGACGGTTGACTGAGTGAAGGAACAATCTCCCACTCACCGGATCAAGTGGGCGCTGGCGCTCATCCTGGGAGCCTTTGTTATTCTCGCCAGTTCCTATAGCCTGATCAACCCGCTCCACGAAGCAAGCGACGAGTTGCGTCACTTTCGCTTTGTCCGCGTGCTGGCAGATACGGGGACATTGCCAGTACAGGGCGAGGAAACAAAGCGTTCCCAGTCTCATCATCCCCCAATCTACTATGCGCTCGGCGCCGCTCTGACCTTCTGGATTCCTGATCAGGGAGAGCCATACCTCAGCCGGCCAGAGAACCCGTATTGGGGCTATCGTTTCTGGGAGGTGGGAACCGACAACAAGAACATGTATCTTCACGGACCGGATGAGGCGTTTCCGTGGCGTGGAGCAGCGCTGGCAGCCCGCATCACCCGTTTTGTCAACATCGCCTTCGGTGCAACTACCGTCGTCCTCACGGCCGCTATCATGTTTACCATCTTTCCCCGGCGGCGTGCGCTGGGATGTGCAGCAGCAGGCCTGGTCGCGTTCAACCCCATGTTCCTCTACTTGAGCGGGGCGATCAACAACGATGTGGCTGCCGCCGCGGCCGGCGCGGCCATCACCTGGACCTGTGTGCTCATCTTGCGCCGCGGACTGATCAACCGCTACGTTGTTGCGCTGGGGATCGCTTGCGGACTGGCGCTGCTGACCAAGCTCAACCTTGCCTTCTTTCTGATCATTGCTGAGCTTGCCCTACTCTATTCGTCCATTCGGTCTGGATCAGGCAGAAGAGCATTCCGTTCATTCGTCGTCGCCAACATGATCTTTCTGGGCCTGGCGGCCATCATTTCTGGGTGGTGGTTCATCCGCAACCAGGTCGAGTACGGGGACCCAACCGGGTTTGTGGCGGTCACCGAACTATGGGGGGTTCGGACGCCAGCAGAGAGCTTTGGCCTGGCGTGGTCCGAGATACCGAGCGCTTGGAGTAGTCTGTGGGGGCGCTTTGGATATGGGCAAATCCCGCTGCCGGGCTGGGTGTACCGGGCGCTGGCCTGGTTGATGGCGGCGGGGGGAGTGGGCGCCATCATCGGTATCACCAAACCGGAGAAGGAGAGACTGGGAACGGACTCTGGTCTCCAGCCTTCCTCACTGATTCTTCGGTTCCTCCTCCTCGTGGTCCTGCTATACTTTGTGGTCCTGTTTGCTTACATGCTGATCAGCCCGGCCGGCTCGATGGGCCGCTTCTTCTTCCCGGGACTGCCCGCATTCGCCGGGTTGATCTGCTACGGATGGGCAACGCTGATCCGATTCGTCGCGTCAGTCTTTGCCCGCTGGCCACACCCGAGGGTGCCGCGCCCTGCTGCTCGTCGCAGAAAGAATAACCTCGAGGTCACGGCGGCCATGCCGGATGTGGCGCTCGCTCTGGCAACAAACGTTGGTATGCTCGCTTTCGGCCTTTGGGCACTGGTCGGCTTTCTGGCCCCCGCCTATGCAATCCCATCCCAGGTCTCGATCGACGATCTCCCCAACCAGTCCGACATCACCTTTTCGGACCCCGACGGACCTCTGGTTCGGTTGTTGGGCTATCGGTACGACGCCGAGTCGATCCGACCTGGGGAGAGTTTGGGGATAACCCTCTATTGGAAGACGATACGGCCGGCCAGTTCTAACTTTGTCATATTTTCCCACCTGTTGGATGATGAGGGAATCATGGTGGCGCAGCGAGACACCTACCCCGGGCTGGGCAATTATCCTACTCTGTTCTGGCGACCCGGCCACACTTTTGCTGAAACCTACCGGCTCCATTTGCCCGAAACCGCGTATGCTCCGGTAACCGTCA